>PWNM01000360.1 GCA_003557825.1 Candidatus Hydrogenedentota bacterium
AGAGGATTCCCGAGCGCAAAGCCTCGTCACCGAAACAGGTCTAGAATGGTTCTGTATAGGGGCATGCCCATCTCGAAAAGAACGGACACGGAAACGTTATGAGCAACGTGGCGACGGCGTTTGGCAAATTGATGATGAGACCGGGCAAGAAACACAACTGGCCCCCCCTATGCCCAGCGGCGCCAATACCACATGCTCGACATCGATACACATCGACACGGAAGCGTTGCCATCAACGAAAAGCGCGATCGATGATCTGATCGTCTGTGATCCCGTTTTTGATCGGGATACTTTTATGGCCGAAGGTCGGCATGACGCTGCCGAAGCGATCCGTGCCGCCGTTGATGTGTTCCTCTATGGCCATGTCTCCTCGCCTCTGTGGTCACTCTATAACGTGTTCGGATACGAGGGCATGCTGCTCTTGATGGCCCAAAATCCCGATTTGGCCTCCTACGCGGGGCAACGAATCCTTTCCAATGCAACACAGCACATTCGCATGTGCTCCGTCCTCGGCGCAGACGGGATCAGGATCGAGGAATGCCTTTTGGATCAGATCAGTCCCGAATCTTTTCGGGATATCAATGTACCGATACTCCGCCAATGTGTAGAGGAAATCCGTGCGGCTGGAATGAAAAGCATCTATTATTATTGCGGAAATCCCTGGGACCGTTTTGACGCAATTCTTGATATCGGGGCGGACGCCATTCAACTTGAAGAAAGCAAGAAAGGGTTCACCATCGACATAGAGGATGTTGTGGAGGCCGTTAAAGGCAGCTGCGTTCTCTTCGGCAACCTGGATGCCACCGCCATCCTGCAAGACGGGTCCGATGATGAGCTTCATCGTGAAATCGACAGACAGTTAAAGGCCGGAAAAGACAATAAAAACCGGTTCGTTATGAGTGTGGGCAGTCCTATTACGCCTGACACCCCGGTGGAAAGGGTGCGGCGTTATACGGACTTGGTGCATATGCTGCAAAAATAGCAGACGGGATAGACCGAAGGGTGTGCAGTTTGTAGACCTGGCTGCTATTCAATGGCCCGTCCGAACGAGCGCCAATTCTACGCCGGACCTCGATATACCGGTAAGCGAGCGGTCTTACCCAGCTTCAGCCTTCTGTGTCATGGGCAGGAGACGCTAGTTCCACGAGGGGGCGTTGCGGCATGTAGGCCACAACCAATGCTGCATAGAGCGAGTATTCTGAGCAGCGGAATAGCTTACTGGGGATCGTTAGTTGCACCCCTTTGCCGCCGACATCGAACACCATGGTGACCTGACTGCCGGATGGCGTTGGGATATCCTGAAGCTGGTCGACGAAATAACTGCTCGTACGATATAGGCTGGTTTCTGTGATAGCGTCGGCGTCGCACCGGTAACGCCGACACATAGTGAACCCAAAGAAGATGAATAACCCCAGCAACAGAGCCGCAAGCATCATTCCAGCGTAGAAGCCAATGATCCAGGCAAGCCCCAGTAGGGTGACGAAGAGGGCCACGGCGATCAAATACAACATTCGATTGAGCTTGGATAGCTGGAGCGTTAGCGGGAATTCTGGCGTACAGTGCTTCCGAAAAGCCGGCGATTTCGCTAGCAGCTGGTGTAGGGCGGCGACGACAAGCTTGGGCGTACCTATAAGCGGAATAATAATCCGCCTACCCTGTCCCTCCAGCTCCAGCGTTGTCCCGCGGAAGCGAGTGTTCTCGATGGCATCAAATGCAAGACGATGCAATACTCCCTTGCGGCGCTGACTCAATCCGGTTTCGTCGATGCGGACGCTAAGCCATAACGTACGGCTTTGCAGGGCAATGAAACATGCCAAACATAGCATGAAAACGCCGCCAATAAGCATTGCCGGCCCAATACCATCCTGCCCAAAATCGGTCAGGTGAGCGACGGTCCCTAAGATGAAGCAGGTTATTCCGAGAACCGTTGCGCCCATGGCACAAAAGACAAATCCTATCCCAAGTCCCCGGGCAGGCGGTATATGTAGCACGGCGGAGGGCGCGTTGAGATCATGCTGATGTGACGCTTCTGCCTGTTCCAATAACCGCGCGAGCTTCGCATACCGCTCGCGGGCGCGATGGAATGTCGCCCTAAAATAGGGCGTCATAGAGGTAGTGAAGGATGTGGCGTATCCATTTAGACGCAATTGGGATCCGGTCAGATAAACGGAATACACCTGGTCATAGGGAATGAAGGATTCGGAGCGCAGACCGATGTACCGGATCCCATCGGACGCAATAACAATGCGCTCGAATATCACCCGGAGGATATAGCTCATGCCCCAGGCAACGAGTCCATAGCCAAAAACAGCAAAGGGTAAAACAAGCCAGAATGCGTCACCCATACCGGCCCGCCAGATCGGGTTGATCAGGACCCAAGTTAATCCGATGGCGGGTGCGAGGGTAATCCCCAGGAATAACAAAGCTGTGAGCCAAGCCAACGGATCGCAGACGGTACGATACTCGATGCTATCTTCCGCAATGCACGTGGAATGGCCCTTTTCGCGTTGATTTTGTTCTTCTGTCATGGCCTACCCCAGTCGCATCCGCATCTACGTCGGTCCCTTCTGCACCGGATCGAGGATGACAATCAGAAAGGTCGCAATGGGTCCCAACAGAAGGGACACCAGCCACCACGCCAATCCGCTGCGTCCTTTGCTTTGCGCCAAACCGGCGTTGATCAAGGATAGCGTCCCCCAACCCACTACATACTGCGTCGAACCGTTCATGACTGCGTGCCTTTTTTGTTCTCTTCTCAATGAGCCACCATGAGAATTCCTATCATGTTTGTTTCCGTCGTCTCATGATGCCGATTCGGGGTAGAGTTTTCCACTCTTCAGTCGTTCATGAACCTCCCAAAGTGCCGTGCGATTACTGTCCCATCTCAGCAACGCTCGCGCATGGGGATACGAGACCCATTGGACGGCTGTATGCTCGTTCGACAGTATAATTTCCGCATCACCCGCATCTACGGCAAAACTATATTCAGGGATAACATATACATCGGATCTCCATCGATGTGCCTCTACAAAGCAATCCCTGGGGACGGTAGCATGGGAATCGAGCTGAACAAATCGACCCGTAATACCAATCTCTTCCCTTACCTCACGCTGTGCGGCTTCAAGAATGGTCTCGCCCTTTTCCCCTCCCCCTGCTACGAATTGCCAATACGCCGCATCCGATCGTTTGAGTACAGCAAACTCGGGTTCGGCTATTCGGAGGCGAAAAGGGATCACCAATACCTGGTATGGCGCTCTCATGGGTGGCACTCCGTTATGCTATGTTATTTTTCCAAGCTTGAATGCAACCGAATAGGGCCGAATACAGCTGTTGTCGAGTTTGCGTGGGTTGTCAGCGAGATGAAAACACTCGGCCGTCACGCGGGGCTCCTCGAAGTCGAGCACCTGAAATCCTGCTGTCGTAAACGCTTTCCAATAGTCTGACAGGGGCCGGTGGAACCAGATGAAGTCGGAGGTGAAATGGGCCCAGGGCGGATCGACGCATTTCCGCCGTTCGAAGTACGGAAAATCCCAATGGTATGTCATCACACCCTGTCCATCGGACAGCCGAGTCGCCCTGCCTTGGGGAAAACAGGGATGAGAAAAAACAACGACGGCAACCCCATCCGCGCGAAGCACCCGATAGAAGGCATTGATGGTCGCCTCAAGCTCGGGGGTATCCATGAGCACATAATTGGCAATCACCACATCGATGGTTCTGCTCTCGATTGATGTCAGCCGCGCGCAGGAATCGACGCGGAAATCGATATGGGGCGTCTTGGCTCGAGCGACGGCGATCATCTCCTCTGCGAAGTCCACACCGATAACATGGGCTCCGTGCTTGGCAAGTTTTCGCGACAGGTACCCCGTACCGCACCCGGCATCCAGCACCGTCAATCCTGAAACGTCTCCCGCAAGCTGCCAAAGCACCGGGTCGGAGTTCAGAATTCGATTGCTGTCGCCGTCGTCGCCAACCTGAACATCCCAGTCGCGGGCCACCCGGTTCCAAAAGGCCCGTGTTTCTTCCGTATCATCTCTGTCCATCACCACCGCCCAGCCGTTTGCCAGTCTATTCCGATGTAGTGTCGTCGTCTTCTTCGGGTTCAGCGGACGCCGGCGGTTCCTCGGATGCATCTTCCGCCGGTTCCGTGGTCGAAGGTTCGGCGGGGGCCTCCTGCGTGGTATAGGAAGCGGCCTTGTCTTTGAGTTCGCGGAACCGACTGCTCACCGATTCGATCCGTTCGTTCCAGGTCGGATCGGGCGTCATGTCCTTGGTTTCGTTTAGGAAGGTAAGGATCGTTGCAGCACAGGCGATGGGGTCGAAGAGGATCCACTTCAACGAAAAGCCCATGAACAGGGCCAAAACGAAAAGGCCAAACTTCGCAAATCCCCATGTTTCGGGCAGCATTACTGCAATGGCCCCTAAGGGCACAAGGAAGATCAAAGCGCAAACGATCGTCGAGACATAACACAGAATGGTCAAGGCGACGGCGTTCGTGAGCAAGCCTTTCCACGCCTGACAATAGAGTATGATGCCGGACTGGGCGGCGGAATAGACGTTTTCGCTCTTGGTTCGGAACGTATGGGCCAAGATGGATTCGTCCACGTAGGTCAGGCTATTGTCGACGATTTTCCCGACCACCTTTTTCGCGCCGTCCATACCGGGGATGGGAAAGATGCTCATGATATTGAACAGCCGACGGTTCAGCGCTTTGATGACACCCTTGACCAGTTGGTCGATAAAGGCCAACACGCTGACCTCTTTGAAGTGGGCAATCACCTTTTCCTTGCCCCACTGGGTTTGGCTGACTCCTTCGGGCAACGACCCCGTTTCGATGATCTCGGTCATCACGGCCACATGCCCGGCCCGGAGCAGATATAACACGTACTCCCGCAGAAGTCGAGCGCCAAATCCGCCGCCCACCAACAGGATGATAAACAAGACTCCCGCTGCCGCGCCTCCGAACACCCTGCCGATAAGCGCCAGAAACAACAACACGATAGCCAAAATGCCGCAGATGGCTCCGTAGACCATGGCCCGGTACATCACATACGGCATGGTCTGCATAACGATCCGAAAGGCCCTGCTCAACTGCAAATTCATGGCTCCATCTCCCTCGATAAATCATCCCAAACCAACTGGTCATTTGTACGAGTAGTATGGGGAGTTGGCCTCAGAATATCAAGGCACGCCGGCCAGCTGAAACGAAGCGTTCTATGGCACATATGGCCCGACATGGCGTAAGGCGCCAATCTTCGGCAGGAATAGCCACCCCCTTAGCAGGCGAATCCTGATAACTCCCTTATTTTACAGCGTTTGCGGTTTTCGGGATAGTTGGCCCCAGAGTTGCTAGGCTATAACAGGGGGTCTCGATAGGCTCCCGAAGCTTCGGTCGGCAACGCCGAAAGGACGGACGAATGACGTTGATTTTGGGTCTATATAAGCCTATTATGGTGTTGAAATATATTCAACTCCCATAAGTCGCTAATTCTCCGCTTTAAGGTATTTTGTTGTCGGGCATGGATGAACAAGGAGGCCGGCGTACCGAGCGTCGGTCGGGGTTATTCGTGTGGAACCACGGAAAGGAGGGCTGGTGTGTATACCTTGTACATGATTTGCGCCATAGTGGGCGGAGGCATCATGGTTATCCAGTTCGTGATGCTGCTGCTCGGGTTTGACGGCGACGCTTCGGACATGGACATCGATGTGAGCGTCGGCGAAGAAGGGGGGGATGGCTCGTTTCTGGGCATCCTGTCGTTCCGGACGGTGGTGGCAGCGGCAGCGTTCTTTGGCATCACGGGGCTGGCAGTCGATGCGGCCGGCGTGGCGCCCTATCCCACCTTTGTGCTGGCGGTGGCGGCGGGTGTGGCGGCCATGTTTCTTGTTGCCTGGCTCATGCGCTCCCTGCACCAATTGTATTCGGAGGGTAATGTCCGCATTGAAAACGCCGTGGGCGGAACCGGGGTGGTCTACCTGAGCATTCCCGGCAACCGGTCCGGCAAAGGGAAGGTCACGGTCAGCATTCAGGACCGGACCTTGCAGTATCCCGCCATGACCAAAGGCGACCCGTTGGCGACGGGCACGCCGGTGTTGGTTGTGGATCTTATTGGAACCGACACGCTAGACGTTACGTCAGCAGTCAAAAAGGAGGGTGATTGATGGGCAGCACATGGTTTTTTGGAGGCATCGGGTTCTTTCTGGTGCTCATTGTCTTTCTGTCGATTGGGTTGTTGCTGGCAAAACGCTACAAGCGGTGCCCGAGCAACTCGGTGCTGGTGATTCACGGTAAAGTCAGCAAGACCGGCGGCGCGTCCGCCAAATGCATCCACGGCGGGGCGGCGTTCGTCTGGCCGTTGATACAAAACTATTCGTATCTATCGCTCAATCCGATACAGATCGAGATCCCCCTGCGGGACGCCCTGTCCCTCGAGAACATCCGGGTCAATCTGCCGAGCATGTTCACGGTGGCCATCGGTACCGAACCCGAGACGATGCAAAACGCTGCCATCCGCCTCGATGGCCTCGATCCCCTCGAGGTGAAAAAGCTGGCCGAGGACATCATCTTCGGACAGCTGCGTCAGGTCATTGCGTCGATGAGCATCGAGGACATCAACCGCGACCGCGAGAAGTTTCTCCACAACATCCAGGATTCCCTTGAACCGGAGCTGCAGAAGGTGGGACTGTTGTTGATCAACGTCAACATCACCGATATCACCGATGCCTCGGGATACAT
>PWNM01000463.1 GCA_003557825.1 Candidatus Hydrogenedentota bacterium
ACGAGCGGATCTATCGCATCGAGCTTCCCGAGGATGACGTACCCGTAGTACGACCCCGCGGAGGCACGACATATCCCCCGGAATCTCGCGAGGGATTCCGTGATCAACTGATTACCTGGTATCAGGAAACACAGGTGTTTCTCCAGGAACGGCTCCAATCGTGGCGCCATGGAGTGAATTACGACTCTGACACGCGAGATTCTACTTCATAGTCAAGACGAAGCCATCAAGCTTTTAGGCAAAAACGGCGAAATTCGTCGGCGGCTGCAAGAAGTGGCGTCGGTTCGTATTGTGGATCGCGGCGCTAAGGTTGTCATCATGGGCGACGAGTCCAATATCGAACTGGCAAGCCGAATGCTCGAAGAGTTGCTTGCGGCGGTCCGTCGAGGAGATGATCCTACCCTCGATGATATGAGCTATGCCCTGAAGGAAGCGCAGAGCGATACCACAGCCAATCTAAGCCAGATCATCTCTGGAGATTTTACCGGGCTTCGCCGGGATATCCGGATCAAACCGCGTACCCGGGGCCAGGTAGATTATCTCGAAGCCATGCGCGAACATGATGTGACCCTCGCAATTGGTCCGGCCGGAACAGGCAAGACCTATCTGGCCATGGCGGCCGCCGTGTCCGCCCTGCTGAACAAACGGGTCAACCGGCTAATTCTGACTCGGCCTGCCATCGAAGCCGGTGAGAGCCTCGGCTTCCTTCCCGGCGACATGCAAGAGAAGGTTAATCCCTATCTGCGTCCCTTATATGACGCGCTGTACTCGATGGTGGATGTGGAACAAGTGCAACGGATGATCGAGCGCGAGATGATCGAAGTGGCTCCCCTGGCGTTTATGCGCGGACGAACGCTGAGCAGCGCCTTTGCTATCCTTGATGAGGCCCAAAATACGACTTCCGAGCAGATGAAGATGTTTCTCACACGCCTTGGCGAAGGCTCCAAAGCTGTTATCACCGGCGATATTACCCAAATTGATCTGGGCAAAGGGGTAAAATCGGGGTTGGTTGAAGCGCGCCGGATTCTCAGCTCGACAGACGAAGTGGCGATCGTGCATCTGAGCCGTTCCGACGTGGTGCGGCATCCTCTGGTACAATCAATCATAGATGCCTATGAGGCCGATGAAGAGCCGTCACAAACGGCGCCTTCGGAAAAGCTGGATGCCACAGAAGAAGGTACCTCGACATGACCAGTTCGCGGAGCGCGCCGCGCTGGAGCCGCCGTCGGTCCCAGCCGCGAAGCGCTCAAAGCTTTCGAACGCCCCAACAAAAACAACGTCCCAAGGGTAGCGACACCCAACGGTTGCGCTGCCTCATGTTGGCTTTGGCATTTGTCATACTTGTGGTTACTGTGACTCATCGGATTGCCCCGGATACGGGTACCCGTGCAGTCATGGATACGGAGGGGTTTGCTCCCGAGACCATCGTCGCTGATTTCCGATTCCAGACCGTGGATCTCGAGGCGACCCGCGAGGCCCAAGAGGCTGCCGTAGCCAGCGTGCCCGATACGTACCGAGTCGATCAGTCCCTAGTTCAGGATCGGTTGCATCAATTCGAACAACAGGTCGAGTATATCCGGGACTCGAAAAATGAAATCGAAGCACAAATTCGCCAGGCTCTGCTCGACTCCCATTCCGGACAAACGGCGCGGCGGGTCGTTCGCGAGGCGTTAACCGGCTATGCGGAGACCTTGGCCGACGAATCGCCGTTTGAGGGCGTTGATGACCCGGATGATCTGGTACCGTGGCTGATGCCCGATATGGATACGGTTCCTTCCCGTGTGTTTGCTGAGGTGGAAACAGACGATCACGCGCCTGTAGAGCACCTTGAGGAACCCGATGCTCCCTTTGAACTGGCCCATGTCGACCGACTCTATGAATGGGGGCGCCGAGCCCTGCACTACACACTCGCATACGGCATTTGGGGAGGTCGTGAAACTACAGAGGCATCCCGCGCTTCGGGAGAAGACAGCGCCGGCCCCACCTCCCGCGAAATCGTGGTGCTCCGCGATCATCCCGTTGGCGAACAACAGCGGAGCGCCCAATTTTCCCCCAATGAAGCGCCAACTGTTCAGCGGGCAAGGCAACGATTGCGGGACCGTATTCGAACGACTGCGCAGGATCTGGCTGATGATGATCTGAACGCCACGGCAAACCTGACCGAGTTACAAGATGCCGCTTTTGAGGTAGCCCGACTAAACCTTGGCGAAACCTTAGTCTTCGATCCGGTGACGACGGAAGACCAGCAGGAAGCTGCCCGTCGCCAGGTCGAGCCCGTTATGAAATGGATCGAAAAGAACCAGCCGATTCAGGAGGGCGCTCGGCGTTGGACCGAGCAGTCGCGTTTGGACTACGAGACCTATCTCAATCTGAAAATGGGAGGATACGAACAGCGTCGTACTACCCTGGCCAGCTTGATCGGAAATGCCGTCCTTGTGGGGATCATCCTGGTAGGTTTGGCCCGGATGATGAAGCTCCTTACTCGGGACGCTCCCGAGCGGGAACTGAACACGTTGGCGCTGGCGCTTTTGGTGATAACCAGCACCCTTGTGGTAGGACGTATAGCGTATTATTTCGACCCGTCGGGTTTTGTGGTTCCTGTCGCCGCCGCCGCAATTTTGTTGGCGATTCTGGTTAATACCCGGATTGCGGCTACCACAACGTTGTTGATGTGCTTACTTCTGTCGATTCAGTATGACTACGATTGGCGGTTGTTATTTGTGAGCACAGCTATGTCCTTCGCCGGCTTGCTGAGTATCTACAAGGTGCGTAAACGCAGCGATATGGGCCGGGCGGCCATGCGGGCGGCGGCTGTGGGCATCCTGGCTATCCTTGCGGTGACGCTCGCAACGGATTCTGTGGTGCTAGATGCGCCAAGCCGGGTGCTCAAGATTGCCCTCAACGGTCTGATCTGCTTGTTCCTGGTCCCTGGCCTACTACCGCCCCTTGAACGGCTTTTTGGAATCACAACGGACATCCAGCTTCTCGAATACTCGGACCTGAACAATGAGCTGTTGAGCCGATTGGCCATCGAAGTGCCCGCGACCTATGCCCACAGCCTGATGTTGGGGCAACTGGCCGAGGCTGCATCCGACGCCATCGGAGCAAACGGGCTTATGGCGCGGGTCTGCGCCTATTACCATGACATCGGCAAGCTAAAACGTCCCGAGTATTTTTCCGAGAACCAGACCGGAGGCAATGTCCACGATAGCATGGCGCCGCGAATGAGCGCCCGGGCTATTGCGTCCCACGTCACGGAGGGTGCCGAGATGGCCAGGGGCTTCCATTTGCCCAAGCCAATTGTAGATGCCATCTACGAGCATCATGGGACCTGCAAAATCAGTTTCTTCCACCAACAGGCGGTTGCCCAGCAGAAGCATGGAGACGTACGCGAAGAGGATTTCCGCTATCCAGGACCTCGGCCGCAAAGCCGTGAAACGGCGATTTTGATGATCTGCGATGCCGTCGAATCAGCAGTTCGATCGCTCAAAAACCCCAATGAAGAGCGGGTGCGCGAGTTGGTGGATAAGATCATCAACGGCCGGGCGGAAGATCGGCAGTTTGATGAATGCGACCTTACATTACGTGACCTGGACACCATCGAGGAAGTAGTGAGTAAGCGCATACTGAGCACGTTGCATCGGCGGGTTGCCTATCCGGATGCTCCCAAGGGCGAAAAACCGGCCGAGGAGTCCCTAGCGGCCGCATCCGGCGGGGGGGAAGCATGAGCGCCATCCTGCTCATTCGGAATGAATCGACGCGGAAGCGGCTCTATCGACGGGATGTACTCGAGCGTATCGCGGAGCGGATTGCTGCCCAGGAGGCCATTGAAGACGATGTCGAATTGAGCGTCCTGTTTTGCGATAATGCGTTCATACAAAAACTGAATGCCCACTATCGCGGCATCGACAAACCGACCGATGTGCTGTCGTTTGGACAGGACGCCAATACGGCTTCCGATGGACCGCGTGTGCTTGGGGATATCGTGATCAGTCTTGAAATGGTAGAAGAGCGGCATCAGGACATTGAGGATCCGGTGGCGGCCCGTGCTGCGATGCGTGAGGAGGTACGGTTGTTGTTCTGCCATGGCATGTTGCATCTACTGGGTCATGACCATGCAACCAGCCGCGATCGTGCGCTAATGGCCGAATGTCAGGCAGAGGCCTTGGGTATTCCTGTGGAAGCGGCATGGCTTGCGCCTGCAACCAAAAGTCGCCGTAGCCCGGGGGGAGGTCAAACGCACGGTGGATAGTGACAGTCGACCGCGAATGCGGCGGCGATTTACGTATCTGGGAGTCCTGATTGGCGTTGTGCTGGTATTAGCGCTTTCAAGCGGTTTCCAAGCCTCCAGTATAGACGCCACCGGCCACGATGGAAATGGGCAATCCGCGTCGAGCTTGACGCTCTCCGTACTAATGGGGGCGATCGTGCTGATTATGGGCTCGGCCTTTTTCTCCGGGTCTGAAACCGCCTTTCTCAGCATCCATCGAATCCGGCTGCGTGTAATGGCTGAAGATGGTACGTTAACGGGTTCGTTGGTCGCCCACCTCATGGATACCCCCGGTCGTTTGCTCACCACCATACTAGTAGGCAACATGCTGGTGAATGTGATGATCGGCGTGGTGTTTGGCGCTCGGGTCGAAATGGCCATGGCCAACAGCAATCTTATCACCTCGGAAATGGGAGCCTATGCCGCCGCCGTTGGTATCACCACGGGTATTGTTTTTGTCTTCGGTGAGATTACTCCCAAAGTGTTTGCGGTGACTATGGGTGAACGCTTCGCACGCGTGGTCGTGTTGCCATTATTGGCAGTCGACAGGGTGCTGGCTCCCATCCGAAACGCCTTGCTTCGCGTTACGGAGACCCTGTTTCAGGTGAGCCATTTTCACGACTTGCATGCCGCCCCGTTTATTACGGACGACGAGATCAAATCGGTCTTGACCAACGGGGACGCTGCGGCGGTGATCGAGGAAGACGATCGTCAGATGATTCAGGGCATTCTTGAGGTTCGCGATGCTCGACTGCGCGAGATCCGCGTTCCCCGACCCGATGTCGTAGCGCTGTCCGAAGATGCTACTGTTCGCGACGCTTTGGCGGCCATGCGGGAGCACGAATTCTCCCGTATGCCTGTCTATCGCGACAATCTGGACACCATCCTGGGCATCCTGGTGGCCAAAGACATGATTCCCTGCATCGCAAAGGGCGATCTGGATCGACCTGTGACCAGCCTGGTCCGCGATGTACACTATGTACCCGAGACCATGACCGTGGCCCAGTTCGTAAACGATGCCCAGCGGAGACGTTCGCATATGGCCATTGTGGTCGATGAATACGGAGGGACGGACGGCATCGTGACCCTTGAAGATGCCCTCGAGGAGGTTGTCGGCGATATCCTTGACGAAGACGAGCAAATTCCGTTGCCCTTGGTGCAGCTCGAACCGGGCGTCTACCGGGTTGAAGGTAGTTGTTATATTGAGGATCTCAGTAAGGCATTGGGCATAAGCCTCGAAGATGAAGAACACGAGACCGTAGCCGGTTTTCTAATGGCCAAATTGGATAAGGTACCCGAAACCGGCGATATGGTTCAGGTTGGAAACCTGCAGTTTACCATCGAGAAATGCGAGGGGAAACGGGCGCAAACAGTTCTCGTCCATATTTATACTCCGGCGTCGTCTGAGGAGGCTCCATCATGAGCGGGTTGGTAGGCGCACTGATCGTGTTCGGGTTAGCCATTTTGGTGCAAGCCTTGTTCGCAGGATATGAGACGGGTTTTATTTCCACCAATCCCATTCGCATCCGCCATCTAGCAACCGAGGAAAACAACCCTCGGGCCGCTTGGTTATACGAGCATATCACCAATCCGGGCGTGTTTTTAACCACGCTGCTAATCGGAACAAATCTGGCAGTTATGACCGGAACGCTGGCCATAACCCGTCAATTGCACGATATGGGCATCCCAGCGCAGATCCATGACATTTTGGCCATCCTGGTCATCACGCCCATGCTGTTGATATTTGCGGAGATCATCCCCAAATCCATTTTTCGCACCCATCCAAACCGACTAACGTTGGCGCTATTGCCGCTCATTCGGATATTCTATTATGTACTGGCTCCGCTTGCATGGCCCGCCTCGAGGCTAACGGCGGGACTGTTGCGGCTGACCGGAAACGAGGGTGAAAACATGAGTCCCCTCATGTCCTCTGTGGAGGACGTGCGAACGTTGGTGGATGAAAGCGCTGCTCAAGGGACCATACAACAGGAAGAACAGCGTATGATTCACTCTGTTTTCGATTTGCATGGCCAGCAAGCAACAGAAATCATGGTCCCGCGAATTGATATTCAGGGGTTGCCCGATACGTCCACACGAGACGAACTAATCGATTTGCTTGAATCATCCGGTCGTACCCGAATTCCGATTTACCACGAAACTATTGACGAGATCATCGGCGTTGCCAATGCCCATGATGTGCTCCTCGACGACGGACCCGAAGATGAAAGCATTCAGCGGTTTATCCGGCCGGTACTGCATGTGCCCGACACCATCAAACTGGATACCCTGTTTACCAAAATGAAAAAGGGTAAACACCATATGGCCATCGTAACGGACGAATACGGCGGTACCGATGGGCTGATAACGATCGAGGACATCATCGAGGAGATCTTCGGCGAGATCCAGGACGAGCACGATACGGAAGAGCACGGCATTCATCAAGTTGGACCGCGTGCAT
>PWNM01000585.1 GCA_003557825.1 Candidatus Hydrogenedentota bacterium
GAAGCGGTTCATCAAGCAGCGCTGCTCGAACGTGCACGGGATATCATTCCCAAGCACCAACCTGAACAGACCGATTCCCTGTCCGCCTTGACGCCGGCCTATGCCGGCTAGAGCGCCCAAGGCGGCTGTTAATCCCCCATCCCCCGGCGCGGTCCCCTCCCCGCGCCGGGGAGTCCCATTCCGCGCTGACATTCTGCGCTATGCCAAACCTTCACCGCCCTTGATGCTCTTATCCTCGGATGTGCTGTCCCAAAAATCAGACAAACAAACCGTCACTGGCAGATTCTGGAGGTACGGATATGTGGAGGGCCAATCATTTTCGCTAAAACCGATGATAACCCGGCATGAAATACCCGGATACCCACCGTACCCTCACCGGTTTTGCCCAAAAAAGTTCTTGAGTATTAGCCGCACTGGGTTTATAATAAAACACGCACAAAGTGCGGACAATGGAGTGCATTATCGCTAGGAGTCTTTGTGGAGGATGATGTTTCTGCGTGGCAGGCGGGGCGCCACCCAGCGCAATGGTTTAAACCATGAAAGGCAGGAGCCATGACTTTGACCACCATGTTCGGACGGACGATTCGGAATCGGGATTTGCTTTTACTGGGGATGGCAATTCTATTGACATTGGGAAGCTTCCAGGCGGCGGCACAGATAGAAATATCTACCATCGAGGAGCTTCAGCTTATTGGAAACGACCCCGATTATCCCCTTGACGGAAACTACATTCTGACTCAAGACATTGACGCCTCGGATACCGTGAACTGGAACGATGGCGCGGGATTCAACCCTATTGGAGCCTATGAACCGGAACCTGCGTTTACCGGCGTATTTAACGGGCAAGGATATGTCGTTACGGACCTGTACATCAACCGTCCCGGCGCAGCCCGTGAGGACGTCTGACTATTCGGTGTCATTGGTCACGGCGGTCTTGTCAGGAATCTTGCCCTGGAAGGCGGCGAGGTAACGGGGAATCTCTACGTCGGCGCTTTGGCAGGATGGAGCTATGGAACAGTTTCGGGATCCTATGCAACAACCGAGGTGCTGGGCGATACCTATGTCGGCGGATTGGTAGGCGTTTCCAGCGGCGCCGCGGTAGTTACACAAAGCTATGCTGCAAGCCTGGTTACGGGTAGCCAAATCGTTGGCGGCTTAATCGGCTATAACCGCGAAGCAACGGTAACCGAAAGCTATGCGACCAGCGATGTTTTAGGCGATTCTTATGTCGGCGGTTTGGCAGGCTGGAACGACGGTGCGATCATCGATAGCTACGCCACAGGCGTGGTGGAAGGTGAGCTCGAAGTCGGCGGTCTGGTGGGCTGGAACGATGGAAGCGATGCGCTCATCTCGAGATGTTATGCGGCCAGCACGGTAACGGGCAATCAGGAAAGGGTCGGCGGTCTAATCGGGTCCAGCTGGGATGGCACTATATCCCAAAGCTTGGCGATGGGCGAAGTGACGGGTAATGGGTACGCCGGCGGTCTAGTGGGCCGAAATGGCATTCTAGAAGGCAGAAGCGGGACCATCTTGCAAAGCTACGCAACCGCGCCCGTATCGGGTGAGTTCTTTGTCGGCGGTCTGGTGGGCCTGAACGATGGCTCTGTGTCTGAATCCTACGCAACAGGGGAAACCGTAGGCGCTTCCAGCGTCGGGGGACTAATCGGTTGGAACGAAGGATCGGTATCCAATACCTACGCCATGGGCGCGGCGATGGGAGGCGAAAGCGTGGGCGGCCTGGTGGGCTGGAACGATGATGGATCGGTTTCCAATTCCTACTCCACGGGCGAGGTAACGGGGAACGCGGATCTTGGGGGCCTGGTCGGTACACTAGCCAACGGCTCGATTACGGCCTCGTTCTGGGATGTCGATACGAGCGATCTGTTTGACTCTCCCGCCGGTACTGGCCTGTCGACTACGGACATGCAGACGATGAGCACGTTCACCAATGCCGGCTGGAATTTTGTCTCTGCCTGGGTTATTGATGACGGCGAATCCTACCCTTATCTGCAAGCCTTTGCATCGCTGGGCAGGTTGCAGGTCACCCTTGAACCCTCCGAAGTACGGGATGAAGGGGCGCAGTGGCGGCGTGAAGGCACGACGTTGTGGCGCAACAGTATGGACATGGAGCCGTGGCTATCTCCAGGAATTTATACCGTGGAATTCAAGGACGTGAGCGGATGGAACACGCCTGACCCCAAGCAAGCCACGGTGGTTGAAATGATGCCAACATTGGTGGTTGGTGCGTACACGCAGATGGAGGCGGGTGCCGGTTCGCTGCGGATGGTACTCGACCCCGTCGAAGCGCGCCAAGCAGGCGCTCAATGGCGACGGGTGGGGACCGAAACCTGGCGAGACAGCAACACGGCCGAACCCAATGTTCCCGCAGGAACGTACGAAGTGGAGTTCAGGGCGATAGACGGCTGGTTGGAGCCGGATTCTATGGAAGTCACCGTGGAGGAAGGTGAAACCGTCACCGAAACGGCTATCTATGAATTGCTCACCGGTTCGTTGCGGGTCTTGATTGAACCTGAAGACGCTGTTACCGCCGGCGCCCAATGGCGACGGGTTGGTACGGACACATGGCTTGATAGCGGCGACACGGAACCGGAGGTACCCATCGGCGAACAAGATGTTGAGTTCCGCGATATTTCGGGCTGGGTCACGCCGAATGTGCAAACTGTCACCATCAACCTCGACGAGACAACGGAGACAACCGGTATCTATGACCCGATGACGGCCGATACCGGAGCATTGCGGGTGTTCATCGAGCCGCAAGAAGCAGTGGATGACGGAGCCCAATGGCGGCGGGTCGGCACGGACACCTGGAACAATAGCGGTGTTGTTGAATGGAGTCTACCGGTTGGTTCGCATGAGGTCGAGTTCCGGGATATCACCGGATGGACACCGCCCGCTACCGAAAACGTGACGATAGTGGATGGCGAGATCACTCAACTAACCGTGGAATACGTACGTGCTACATACACACTTACATACGAACCGGGCGACCACGGGAGTATCGAAGGTGAAACGACACAGGTCGTGGAACACGGTTCGGACGGAACATCGGTACAGGTTATCGCCGATGAAGGCTATTACTTCCTTCAGTGGAGCGACGGTTCCACCGACAACCCGCGGACCGATACTAACGTGACCGAGGATCTCTCCGTGACGGCCGAGTATGGCTTGGAGGAATACACGCTAAGCTACCAGGCTGGCCCCAATGGCTCGCTTGAAGGCGAAACGACGCAAGTCGTGGAACGCGGTTCGGATGGAACACCGGTCGAGGCGGTTCCCGATGAAGGGTATCATTTCGTTCAGTGGAGCGACGGTTCCACCGATAACCCGCGGACCGATACCAATGTAACCGAGAACATCTCCGTTACGGCGGAGTTTGCCATCAACGAATACACGCTGACTTACCAGGCCGGCCCCAATGGCTCGCTTGAAGGCGAAACAACGCAGACAGTGGAGCATGGTTCGGATGGAACGCAGGTCGAGGCCGTGCCTGATGAAGACTACCACTTCGTACAATGGAGCGACGGTTCCACTGACAACCCGCGGACCGATACCAATGTAACCGAGGACATCTCCGTTACGGCGAGTTTCTCCATCAACACGGGGGCCTTGCAGGTCTTTATCGAGCCTGGGGAGGCAATCACCGATGGAGCGCAATGGCGTCGTGTAGGCACGGACGATTGGAGCGACAGCGGCGATACGGAATCGGATATTTCCGTGGGCCAGTATGACGTGGAATTCCGCGATGCTAATGGTTGGATCACGCCCGATGTCCAGACAGTCACGATCGAGTCGGAGGACACCACCGAACTCACCGGGACCTATGTCGCGATGGAAGCCGGGACCGGCGGATTGCGGGTGTTCCTAAGCCCTCAGGACGCGGTCAACGCCGGCGCTCAATGGCGACGGGTCGGCACAGACACGTGGCGTGATAGCGGCACCGCCGAATGGAATCTGGCTACCGGTGAGTATTCCATCGAATTCCAGGATGTGAGCGGATGGAATACGCCGAATCCCGCGACGGTGATGATCGAAGATGGCGAGATCACCTACCTCGAGGCCGAGTACTCGCAGATGCAAGCCGGGACCGGAGCGTTGCGGATGATTCTCGAACCGGCTGAAGCCCGTGAGGCTGGAGCCCAGTGGCGGCGCGTGGGTACGACCACATGGCGGGATAGCAACACGCTCGAATCCAACCTTTCCGCGGGCAACTACGAGGTGGAGTTCAGTTCCGTGGACGGTTGGGTAACCCCCAATACAATGACTGTTACCGTTTTGGTAGGAGAAACGGTCACGGCGACCGCTACCTATGGTGTCCCAACGGGATCGTTGAATGTGGAAATCGAGCCGCAGGATGCCGTTGACGCCGGAGCTCAATGGCGGCGCGTGGGCACAACAACTTGGCGCAATAGCGGATTTACCGAATCCGGTATCACGGTAGGCGACTATGAAGTCGAGTTCCGCGACATAGACGATTGGATCACGCCCGAGGCGCAACCGGTAACGATCAACCGGGATGAGACAACCGGAATCACCGGAACCTACGAGCCCATGGAGATTGAGACCGGCGCATTGCGGGTGACAATCGAGCCGCAAGCGGTCGTCAACGCCGGCGCTCGATGGCGACGGGTCGGCACGGATACCTGGCAGGACAGCGGCGCTACCGAGTGGGATGTGCCCGTCGGTGAATATGAGGTCGAGTTCCGGGATGTTGATGGATGGAACACGCCCGATCCGGAAGCGGTGACGATTGAAGACGGCGAGATAACGTTGCTCGAGGTGGAATACTCGCCGATGTTGCCGGGAACCGGTTCGTTGCGGATGATGCTCGAACCGGCCGGAGCCCGTCAGGCAGGAGCCCAATGGCGGCGTGTGGGTACCGACCCGTGGCGAAACAGCAACACGGCTGAGCCTAATGTTCCTCCGGGAAATCATCAAGTGGAGTTCCGTTCCGTCAACGGCTGGTCCACGCCAAGCACCATGACCGTAACTGTCGTGGAAGGACAAACGGTTACCGATACGGCCACATACACCGTACCAACCGGTTCGTTGCGGGTGATGATCTCGCCTGCCGGAGCGGTTGATGCGGGCGCACGGTGGCGACGGGTTGGTCGAACCACATGGCGCCCAAGCGGCGATGTGGAGTCGAATGTGCCTGTGGGCAATCACCAGGTCGAGTTCCGGTCCATCAGCGGATGGAACACCCCCAGCAACATCACGGTCTCCGTACCTGCGAACGACACGGGCGTGGGCAATGCGACCTATACGGTCATACCCAGTCCCGACCGACCCGGTTGCGGTTTGGGCAAGATGGCGGATATGTTGGCCATCGATACGACCACCGTCTATGAACCTGCCTTCCCGGCCACACAGACCGAGGACGGAACACGTATTGCCAACGTGGATGCGAACCTGGCCGTCCGACTCCGGAGCGACGAACCCATCGATCCCGCGTCCATCTGGGGCATGGTTTCGTGGAACGCCGGGTATTCCGAAGACGTATCCTTAGTCTATGCCTCCGATGATGATGCCGATGGCTGGGCCGTGTTCGCGCCAGAGGCCGACTGGACCCCGGGTGACGAGGTGAGCTTCATCGCAGGCGCCGAGACCCTTTCGGGCGCCCAAGTGGAGCCGGCGAGCTTCACCTTCGTCGTGTCCGATATGGCGAGCGCCGCGGACGTGACCCTGGCTCCCGCCCCTGCCCACTACGAAGGCGTCGGCATGGCCTGGAGGATCGGACCGGATGCCCTGTTCGACGAGCCCGTAACCGTCCAGATTCCCGTACCTACGGACCTGAATGCCGCGGACCTCGGGCTGGGATACCTCTTCGTATCCGAAGCCGGCGAGGCATTGGTTCCAGCCGACCGTGTCGAAGGATGGCTCGTACCGGATAGCCTGCGCGTAGTGACCGATGCCGACGGCGACTGGGTCGAAATCACAGTTCGTCATGGCGGCGTGGTCCAACTCCGGCAAGGGACCGCGAAGAACACCCCCGCGGGTCTAAGCACGAGCATCCCACAGGGTGACTTGGTCATATTCGTACTGGCCATGGCGAGCGTTATCGGGCTTGCCGCCGCCCGCAGACGGCGTACGCTACAAAGCTAAGCCGCATACAAATCAGTGAAACCGGGAGCGGCGTTCAACGGACGCCGCTCCCGGTGTTTCAATCCACGTTCCCGCACAGGGAGCGACGCCGGAATGGCGCGACATCGGTTCCTACTCCAAAGTTTCGTAACCATCCGGTGAAGGCCCACATACGCCCTGAGGAATCCGACCCCAGCACAACGACACCCCCACTGACCTAGTAAGGCTCGCAGCGTCTACTGTGCGCAGCCCTTGGCTATGGCTTGCCCATCGAATGACCCGGCTCCCAGCTTGACCTCCTCGACAGGCCCTTCCAATCAAAACGAGCATGTTTCAAAACAGAGAGACCATGTTTCAAGACATGATGGCTATGCTCGAAGAAAGAAACACGCTGTCAGGTGTCAGGTACCCGAGGGCCTTCGACATGGCCCGCTCCACTTGCTGCCTTCGACCGGCTCCAAAGAGGCCCAAATCGAAACATATTTGACCAGTATTTGAGCAATGGAACATCGAGACAGAAAGACGCCACAAGGGCTGATTTTGTAACCCCTTGCGGCATAGTAGTTTAAATGGCGCGCCCGGTGGGATTCGAACCCACGACCTACGGCTTAGAAGGCC
>PWNM01000036.1 GCA_003557825.1 Candidatus Hydrogenedentota bacterium
AGCCTTGATATCGCGCCGCCCACCGTCTTGCCCAAGAATGACCAGCGTGTAGCCACCAAGAAAAAGCTGTCCCGGACCACCTAAGTCGTTTAAGCGTAATGCGTTACGCTGCAATCCATCCCCTCCTATCGGGGGAGCTTCCGATATAAAAGGCCGTTAACGGATCTCCTATGACTATTGCATTATCCGGGTTTATTGTATGCATGGTCGATCGGCCGACTTTTCCCCACCACCATGGAGATACTCCCCGCAGCAGACGCTACAGGTTTGCACCGCCATCTGCTGCACTTTCAAACCGGCGCACATAACAGCAGCATGGATTGATCCATGGTCACTGTATCCCTTGTCACATCCGCGCCGCATCTGCCTATCACCGCTCAAGCAATCCATCCAGCAGCTCAACTACGAACACTCCGCGACCACTGGAAAGCTGCCCCCACAAAAAACCCTATAAGAAGCTACTGTCTACTATCTCATATAGCCATTTCATCGCACGAATACCACCCGCAGACCCCATACGGTCATATCTGGCAGTTATAAGAGTTTTGACAATGCAGAAGCAATAGCGGGTACCGGACCCAGGTGTTCAATGATGTACATGAACCGCCGTGGCTTTCCAAAAGTCAGTGGCGTTTTATCTGAGGCAAGACCCAGTTCGCCCAGTCGTAATGGGTATCGCCAAGGGCATCGATCTGAAGGATAAGGTCTATCTCCTGCCCGGCCCAAGGAGTCAGATCTACAGCTCTTTGTATCGGAGTTCCCTCCACTTGAATAACGTCAAAGACTGGTTCATTGTCGACTTGAATGGAAAATCCAACCCCATTTGCGGATTCAGCCGTGATGGCCGTGTTAAAGGTCAGTAATAGTTGGTCTCCGTTGGCGGCAGGCAGTTGGAGCTCATATCGAGCATGTCCGACACCTTCATCGGGTGGATGATGAAATATCGATTTGGTCGGCCAATCATTGACAACGACCACTGCGGAACGCCACCCACCGGGCAGATCATATTCGGCAATCTCGCCTGAAGGCATGACCACAGATACTTCCGCTTTGTACAACAGCTCATACAAATCAAACAGAACGTTTTCGGTATCAAGGTGCTCGACGGGTTCCATGCCAACGGTATTGGGGCTCTTTGGCATAGCTTCATCCCAGCTTTCGATACCGATAATGGGAAGGGCAAAAGCAAAGACCTCCTCCTGTTGATCCGTACCGGCCGCTTTGAACACATCCCATAGTAGCTTCTTATCTCCCGGCTCAAATCCTGTTGGTCCGTCCGGGTCCCATGTCCACAATCCGAGACATAGCCCGCCTTCGTCTCTCGCAGATACATGCCTATGATAAATGAACGCGTCAATTTCGGGCATGTGACTTACCTTGTGGTAGGCGTAGGCGAAAGCGGCAGCCTGTAGCGCCTCGCCCTCGGGCCCATCAGGCGTGTGGAACCCTTGCTCAGAGAGGATTATGCGCCGCGGCTGTCCGTCGAAGAGAAACTCTTCCTGGCGCAAATACTTTGTGAGAACCTCCAGGTTATTGAAAGTAATGCGGGGGGACTGGAAGTGCATAATGGCGCTGACATCATCCCAGAAGCGTGGTTCAAAAAGGTCTTCGGGGTATGGGTGGAACGCGACATGCCAAGGGAAATCACCTTCCCGCTTGGCCGCTTCGTTAATGCCCTGAAGCAACTCGTCACCGGGGATCTCCTTGAGCGGGTGATTGAGTTCTCCCCGTTTCGTCCAGTGATGCGTGAATGAAGCATAGACTCGAAGACCCCGGTGATACTTATTCGCAGCCAGCCATGCGATTCGGACGGCACGCACATAATCGGCGATGACCTCATCCTGGGGCGTTTTCCCAATGTTATGCCATGCCCAGTGGGACTGTAATTCGTTGCCCACGACAATTCCCGAGATAAGTCCATGCTCCCCATCGGGACGTGTATAACGTTCCGCTATGAACTCTATAGCGGCGCGATAGGTGCGCAGCCCTTCCTCGTCGGTCAGGTTGAAGGCGCCGTGATGCATGGGCGCGTTGGCCAGGTCCGTGCGGGGGTGAATGAGTGGGTTTCCAGGTTGGGGTTCGGTGGGTATGTGATTAACGGGAATTGGCGTCATGTTAACGCCAAGTTCCGTGAGAGTCCTGTATTTTGAATCCAGATGACGGACGTATCCCGCATTGATGGGTACCTCGACTCCATCGACTTCCCAGGTCATCTCTGGGTTTGGATTCTGCCAATCAATCAGCAGGCCGAGAACGATCCCTTCATCGGCGTAACGGGCGCCCACTTCTACGGCGTCCTCGATGTCGACGATACAGGTGAGGCCTTTGATCTCCTCGGGCCATGGAATTTCGAAGTCACGAGCCTTCAGGCCGGACAGATCCGTAACATACTGGGGCGCAGCCAGGGGGTGGCCGGAGACGCCATCGACCAGTTTATACTTGGAATAAAGTCGGTCGCGCCCATCGTCGAAGCGGTCGATTACCACAGGTTCTTCTGTCATCATACCTTGAAAACACACAGGATAGGAGCCGTCCGGCGAAAATTCTTCGTAGGGACGTAGTTCATACATGATGACCTGCTGGTGGCCTGGATTGGCAAAGGAAAAGATAATGTGGCCGTCATTTGCTGCAATGGAAACGGGGTGTTGGGCTTGGGCACTGGATGCAAGAGATGCCAGGCCAACAGCCAGAGCAATGTTGAAGCAGGTTTGCATGGGTAACATCCTCACACTAATCGCGAAACATTGGCCATACCATTAAAAAAAACCAAACCATAGACCCGCAAGTATTAATGCACAATCCCATCAAAACCGCTTTGGGGTTCCCGATGAGAGGCGTCGTTGAGATCCGCAAAATAAAGGTGCTCATGTTCGCGGCGAAAATCGATCAGGGCTTGGGCCCTTTCTGGAACCAGTTCCTGATCGTTATCATAGGCTTCCCAAAACGCCGCAGACAATCGGGCATTTTCCAATCCAGCCTGAAGGAAATGGATGCGCTCGGCGAACTCATCCAGGGGATGATCTTGAGCTATCTCCAATGCCTCGTCTAAGAGGCTCTTAGCTTCGTCAAAAACCTCTGGCGGATACTCAATATAGGATTGGATTGAGCGGGCAGGAAATAACTCTGCAAAAAAACCGGTATGGGGACAAAACCCTTCTTCAGGCGTTTCTGCTGCGAGTCTATCGGCTCGCTCCGCTATTCCATGTGCGTGGGCCTCCCAATAGTCAAAATAGTGTTCTACTTGCTCCGCCGCAGGGCCAAAGACGGAGAAATACTCTTGGCGTAAGGCTTCGATGTCCATTTCAGGATGGGTGGCCAGGCGTAGATACATGTAGAGCATGGGTCCTCTAGTCGCCCAATGTCCGAAAAGCGAATCAAAGTCCAGGGCTTCTAGGCCGTGCTCATAGGCGAACTTGAAGAAATCCCCCGCTTGGCGGGTGCTAAAATACGGCATGACATAGCCGCCATGAAACATATTGGGTCGATAGGCCAATCGTATCCCAGTGTCATACCACCCCAACCATTGTTCACGCAACCAGGCATCCAGTTTATCGCTCATCGGCACCCAAGCGGCAGGCCCCGTCCATGGCACAAATTCCCCGTAGATTTGCGGACCCAACTCGATGGGCTCTATGGGGGCAGGAAAGTAGCTCCAATACAAAAACGTGGTTATCGTAACGTCAGGGTTGCGCTCTACGGCCATCTCCAAAATGGTCTTCCAGAACTTGGCATACCGATCAGAAACCACTTGGGGTTCATAGTCCATCCGGACGCTGTGGGGGTATTCGCTTGGCTCTGGCTGAGGGCCGTCCCAAGCCAGACACCCCTCACACTGACAAACTCCCCGCCGGTCAACTTCGCCTAACGATAGTCGGTCGCCGCCTCCCCAAGCCTCCTCTACAATGTACCGATGTAGATCCGGATTGGAAACGCACATTGGAACATGCGCGGGGCTGCTCGATGCGCCATATGGCGGCACATCATGCACATAGCCCCGTTGGCCATCCTCGTGCATCATGAACCATTCCGGATGCTTCTCGCCATATTCCTCCCACCAACCGTGAAAGCGATGGCCAGGATTATAACGGGTACCGGAGCGCCCCAAGCGGTGACGGCGCATGAATGTCTCTTTGTCGGCCCAGTATTCCTGTACAACGGGTGCGGAGAAGTTCAGTCCTTCCGGACTCGGCTCGCGGCCGTCTGCTGCAGCATTCGCAACATTCCGGATATGCGAAAACCGAAAGTAGCGAATGCGAAATCGAACTTCCTGCGCCTCGTCTACCGGTTCTGTGATGGCGATGTCATCGGCTTGAGGCACAAACAGGCCCAAAGGCCCCGGCCATGCCCAACGAACCCCCAGATAACGATGCAGCACCTCGTACACGCCGTATAGGGTTCCATTCAGCCCCCGGTCGTGATAGTCTTCTTCGTCTTCCTTGCCGACAATGTACAGATCGCCTCCATCACTTCGTAACACAAAGGCATCGTCTTTCAAAGCTTCGGCATCAATACCCAAGGCGTTCGCAGCCGCCGTTGTTCCAACGAATATGCGGCTTAGATTGCCTGTCTCCGCAACCTCCGACTCCGACACGACTGGCAGCGCAACACCACTCGCTTTCTCCACATGTGCGACCAGTTCCTCCGCAGCCAACGTGCTCACCGGACTGGGCGTATCGGAGATAACAACAACAGCGCTGGCCTCCCCGGAGAGAACTATAGATACCGACTCTGGAGCCGGCATCGCTTCCTCTGATGACGCCCCAACTACTACAATGAATTGCATCCAACCAAGCATCAGCAAACAACACGAGATACGACTTCCTGAACTATTCATGTGTACATTCCTTTCAAAACCCGCCTTGTCTGCTTGTATTACCGTTAAGCCCATGGCCCTCAGCCGATTCAGCATAACCTGTTTGGAACGGATTGTCAAGCTGTTTTCATTTGATGTCTATTACACATTATGAACTTAAAACCCAAACCATTTGTTATGATGTTCCCCCAATCCTTCAACAGATTCAGGGAAAATCGAGACGCATTGTTACAAATGTTTTATGGGGGCCCGATTTCTTGCCTTCCACGGAGAGCTTTGTGATATAGAACGCGACCCTATGGCGGACGTTGTGATGGCGTATTTTTTGACTTTTTGGGCCGATCTGGCGTAGTATTCCGCTTTATCTACCAGAGCAGCTGATTCGACCGCGACGCCGTGCGGGTCTATGATGCGCTGTCTATATTTTTCCCTTACGCGCAACCTGGGGGCCAGGAAAGTGTGTATCGGCTGCTTGGTATGCCTATGCGGTGTCTTACAGCCCATGGCGTTCGTCCGAACGACGCCGATCCTGGATGAAAGGAAAGCCTAATGAGTGGAGCAACAAGCAATGTGATGTCGTCGACTTTGGCGACGCTGCCCGGAGACGAAATCCGACAGATCATGTGGCGCTTTGCCGACCGTTTTGATATGCAGATGCTGTTGCAGTCGGTCCGGGAGGTGGCGCGGGGGCCGGTAGCCCGATTGGTGGCCGAGGGAGGACGCAACACCCATGATTGGACCCCGGCGAAACAGGCCCTTATCGAGCGTTATGACGAGGCGGGCATCACGACGGCCTATGTTGATCCCGAATACGGCGGCCTGATTGAAGGGCCGAAAAACCTCTTTTTGTCCCTGGTGGCCTTTGAGTTGTCGTGGGTGGATGCCGGTGCGGCTACAAGCAGTCTGGCCGGCAGCCTGGCCTTCGCGCCGATTCAGGAACGAGGCACGCCCGAACAAATCGCCGAGTACATGCGGCGAACGGTCTCGAACGATGACGGCGGACATCTGCGCGGCGCTTTCGGGTTGACCGAGCCCCTTCCCTATGTGGGCGTGGATACGGGCACCCTGTGCGGGAAGGTACGCGTCGTCGAATGGGAAGAGGGCAAAGAGCCCCTGCTGCAAGTGGAAAAGCGGGGCCGTTTCATCACCAATATGGACATCGCCCAGTATGTGACGGTTGCCGTGGACACCGACGACGATCGCATTGCGAGCAGTTGCATGATGATCGTGGAGGAGACCGATCCGGGTCTCTTCGACCGCGGCGCGCCTACGATGAAAATGGTCCATCAGCTCTCGTCGACGCGGGATCCCATCTTGAACCTGACCGTCCCGGCAAACCGGATCATCGGCGGGTATACGGTCAAAGACGGTAAGATCGTTCCGAATTTCAGCCACGGCGAGGTGATCGAGGCCGTGTTCAAGCATACCCGCGTATCGGTGGGGCTGATGACCGCAGCCAAGCTCCTCTCCGCTATCGAACCGGTCATTCGCTATCAGCGCAGCCGATACCGCGGACGTCCGAATGTCGAGGCGGGTACGTCGCGCCACGACCTCGGCCTGCAACAAAAAGAAGATGCCCTGCACCGCGTTGTGGATATCTGGGCAACGGGCGAGGCTGCGGCCTCACTCGGCTTCGCGGCGGCGCGGCTCTTCGACGTGCTCGATCCGCTTGAGCGCCAAAAGGACGCTATCCTGACCGAACAGGGCGTACAAGGCGGTCGCGCGCAGATGAAGGTGTTGCGTAAGGTCGAGAAGGATGCCCTGGAATATCTCGAACTGAAAAATCAGCCCGAGGAGAGCCGCGACAACGCGCGTCTGGCCGAACTCGAGGCGGATCCGTTGGTCCAGTATATGGTGCTGGATGCCGTGGGCAATGTGCTGTGTCCGGCCTGC
>PWNM01000002.1 GCA_003557825.1 Candidatus Hydrogenedentota bacterium
AAATTCTCGTATGGCATCCTCGGCGGGCGTCCCGACAACTCCCCACTCGCCATCGGGTAAGGAACCGCTCCATTGAATAAAGCCAAGTTGCCAAGCCCCGGCGCCCAACGATTCATACCCATAGCGCCGTACGGCTTCGGGGGTGTAACTTGTGCCGCCGCCTCGCGCTTCCGGGTTGCTCTTCTTGTACGCCAGGCGAACCGGAGCGTAGGGTTTGCCCATACTTAATAGGCTGTCCACATAGAGTAGGTTGTAATACTCGGGATCACCGTCGATCATGATCTGCCCGGTCTCGAATCCATCGGACTGACTGGCATAGATCTCGATGCGGGCCCCCATGGCCGCGTATTTGGTGCCGTGGTACAACGACCCATGATTGCACGTGAAGCCCATACGGTCCGGATCGACTTCACGCAGTGCTTGGTAGTGCCATCCTATGCGCTCGCCCATGGCCTCGAACCGGTGATCGAGCCAGTCGAGCCAACGCTGGTCCGTATCGGGAGACCGCGGCGGTTCTACGTCATCGAAATGGGCAAAGTCCGTGCCCCATGCCTCGTTCAAAGCATTGATGTCGTCATACCGACGGGCCCCAAGCCAAGCTCGGAAGTGGGCCAGGGCATTTTGGCTGTAATCGGTCCAGCGATCGGGATATGAATAGGTCGCATAGAGCGATTCACCACCCAGGACGTAATAGAGTAGGCTAGGCATGTCACGATAGGCCTCGGCATGGGCTTGGAGGTACCGCCGGGTTCCATCCACGATGACATCGCTTGCGATGTTGGGCGATGGAACTTCCCGCGCAAACATGCCTCCGCCCATGATCGGTTCGCCCTCATGATCGAGGACCAGGACTTCAGGATGCTCCTCCAGGAACCATTCCGGGTAATAGGTAAACCCAGGGTTGTTCCAGTTCCCAACCTGATGGCTGGCTACCATGCTCAACTGGGCTAGACGTTCGAAGCCCGACGGCCCAAGATTCACGGGAAAATGGGGCTCATCCGAGGGTACCAGCGGTTCCCAGGCGCCATCCCTGCGAATGCGGCATTCGAAGCGACCGTGACTCAACTCGTCATCGCCCTGAAACGCCCGGAAATCCGAAAAGGCCTCGATGGGCTGGGTCCACCACGATATATGCGAGCCCGTGGCGCTGTGAATCGTGAATCGATAGGTTCCCGGAGGTTGCTCCTCGAATCGGGCTTCGGGGTAGCTGTTATCTTCTACGATTTCCCACGTACCCGCAGCGAGCTCCTGCCATTCCCCCGGGGATGCGGCGCCGTACAGGGTCCACGAACACCCGCTGTCGGTGGACTGATAGGTTGCCAGGGCAGGCGCGAATCCATCGAAAGCGAAATCAGTCTCGAACTCGAGGGTCAGGGGTTCGTCCGAGGCCGGTCGCTCGATTCCCAATCCAAAGGGCGCCTTTGGATCGCGAACAGGATGCCAAGTCGCTCCCTCGCCAACAGCATTGGCTCCCGCGTCGCGCATAGCTTTCAACTCTTCGCGTGGTCCGCCGAAGGAAAATCCGCGGTATTGTAGGGGCCTGCGTACCTCGGGATGATATTCGGTGCGCAATGCAAAATCCGGCATGGCCTCAATCCAAGACTGCTCGGTCTCCGTTAATAGGGCTTCCGAAACGCCCGGGACCACCGCGGATAGGACAACAAGTAACGCCGTGTACATCGAAGATATCTCCTTTTTTTCAAGTGCTCATTTGATCTATCCAAATGTATGCTTTTATTGTACCGAAACGACCACCTGCAGTTGAATATAGCACTCGGCCCGATATGCTGAAATCGTTAGATCATTGGGGCTGTTCAGATCCGCAAACAAGAAAATGGGGTCATTATTTTATAATCGTGTGAAATCATGGCCAATTTCCTTGCCGGTTACGAGATCCGAAGCACAACCAACGGCTATCACGATAGAAGACCATCGAGTGGCATTATGGACTACACATTGTGTACAAGGGAAGTAAATGAGGGTATAGGGGGAGATCATGACCATTTTTGACCCAAAATTCACCGAGCACAAAAAAGAATATCTGTTTCAAACCTTGCTTGTGGTCATGGTTATCACGGTCATTATGATGCTGGTAGACGCACCCAGCAATTCGGCTCTTGTCGCATCGATAGGCTCAACTGCCTTCATTGTGTTTGCCATGCCCCATAGAAATGTTTCCAAGGAACGGTACATCATATGGGGGTATTTGCTCTCATTCGTCGTTGGCGTAGGTGGTCGACTAATCGTTCTCGCTCTTACTTCGACGACTCCGCTCAGCAGTACCGCTCTGATCTGTTTGGGTAGTGGGTTTGCTGTTGGCTTGTCGACGCTATCCATGGTGATTACCAATAGTGAGCATCCCCCCGCGGCAGGCTTTGCACTCGGTATTGTGTTGAACGGTTTGCAGGAGGGCGCACTTCTTGTTGTCGTGGGATGCCTGGCATTGGTTATCGTGTCCCGGCGAATGCTGCGTCGGATCCTTGTCGATCTGCTTTGATTTTCCATATAGGCTCAATCCCTATAGATCACGGAAGCCGTGATGGTTTTTTGTGCCAAGTTTCAAGGCAAGCCATCAGTTCATTTGAGTGTCTATATGCATACAATATACACTTCAACCGTACAAAGTAGTTCAAAATAAGCTTGTTAGGGGCGCAGCGGAGCCCACGCGATAGGGGGGGAGTGTGAATAAGGTTGGTTCGGCGTTGATCAAGGAATTAGGCCCCTTCGCTGTATTCAGTATCGCTGCAGGCGCCATGATCAGCTCGGGGTTGTTTGTCTTGCCCGGGCAGGCCTTTGCCGTGGGCGGTCCGTCCATTGTTTTTTCCTATGCCTTGGCCGGCCTTTTGATGGCCCCCGTTACCTTATCCAAGATCGAACTGGCTACCGCCATGCCCAAATCCGGCGGAAGTTATTTCTATATCGGACGCAGTTTGGGTCCTATGGCGGGAACCGTAGCTGGGATCGGAAACTGGCTGTCCATCATCCTTAAATCGGCCTTCGCGCTTATTGGCATCGGCGCTATGTTGACCAACTGGATCGAGGGGATAAACGATCAGCAGATCAAATATATCGCCTTGGTTGCTGCTGTTATATTTACCGCCCTGAATCTGGTCAGCACCAAGCATACGGGGCGTCTGCAAATCGTCCTGGTCATGGCAATGATTGTTATTCTTGGGGCGTACATCCTCCGCGCTACGCCCTCCATCGAGGGCGAACGATTATTTCCGTTTGTCTCTTACGGCTGGCGCAATACGTTGCTGGCAACTGGCATGGTGTTTATTTCGTTTGGTGGCTTGACCAAGGCGGTGGATGTATCCGAAGAGGTCCGGGATCCCGCACGGAATATACCCTTGGGCCTCATTTCAGCCTTTCTAGTGGTAACTATTCTATATGTGGTTGTTGTTTTTGTCACGGTTGGCGTTGTTCCCGCTGAGGAATTGTCCGGATCCTTTGTACCCATTTCCCTAGGCGCGCGGAACACCATGGGGAACGTTGGCCCGATATTGATCGATCTGGCTGCTTTTTTTGCGTTTATCACGACTGCGAATGCCGGGATTCTTTCTGCGGCGCGATCACCGATGGCCATGAGTCGAGACGGCCTTCTTCCCGAACGACTCTCGGATACAAGCAAACGGTTCAATACGCCCCACTGGTCGATTTTACTGACCGCTGCGGTGTTGACGGTCCTTATCGCCTTTCTCTCCATCGAAAACCTCATCAAATCGGCTTCCGCAGTACTCTTGGCCATATTTGTGCTCGACAATCTGTCGGTCATTATCATGCGTCAGAGTGGAATCCAGAATTATCGTCCCTCTTTCAGGGTCCCGCTTTACCCGTGGTTGCAGATTGCCGCGTCCATCGTCTACGGAGTCCTGATTTTGCAGATGGGTCTCGTTCCTTTGCTGATCACCTGCGGTTTTGTGATGGGCGCGCTGGGATGGTATTTCGGCTATGTTGGACGACGCATTATGTATGAGTCGGCTTTTATTCATATGGTTAAACGGATCGTCGCCAAGAGTATTGTCCGGAGCGATTTGGAGGATGAACTGAGACATATCACCCTTGAGCGATACGATGTCACCCATGATCGCTTTGATGAACTGTTGCATCATTGTGCGGTGATCGATCTGTCCGGGCCGCTTGGCGCCCGGGACGCATTCAAGCTTATCTCCGAAGCGTTGGCCAAACGAAACAACATGGATCCTAAGCATCTTTATGAGTTATTCCTTGCCCGCGAAAAGGAATCAAGTACGGTGGTGCAGCCTGGGTTGGCCATTCCTCATGTTGTCGTTGAAGGTGAAAACGTGTTTGACCTGTTGTTGCTTCGTTCCAGGGCAGGGATTACCTATTCCGACCTGAATCAACCGGTAACGACTGCTTTTGTGCTCATCGGTTCAAGTGACGAACGAAATTTTCATCTCAAAGCGTTGATGCACATTGCCCATATTGTTCAAGAGCCGGAATTTGCCGCACGATGGGACAGCGCTACCAGCGCCGAAGCTCTTCGTGATGTGGTACTTTTGTCAACGCGTCCCCGGCATTAACTCTGCCTACCTCGGTGTTCCCACGATTAAGGCTACCGTTGAGCATCGATTTTTGTTTTCTTTTTGTGCTGATGCGGACATATTCAACATTGACAACACATTGACCAAGTGGTCAATTGTGTGTCAGGCGTGACTAATCCTTGACCACAGGCCTTTTTTGTGGTCAACACCCTCATCTTGATTCAGGCCAACTCTGGACACCATATATGGTGTTTATTGTTCCGGATTGCGGGAAATTCACAGTCAGTACAATTATGGAATGAATCTTGCTATGTTTTTGGATGTGATATTCGAGTGTATATCCCTGGAGAGGGTGGTTGGAATCTTCGAAGGGTGAAATCCTATGAGCTGCGGAACGAACGAATGGTCAAATAAACCGGGAGTGGGCGCTGTTTATGGAGATAGGAGAAGGAGTTCAATAGATGCGTCGCTTTAGTTATAACCGGTTGCAGACCATTGTACTGCTCCTCCTGATCACGTTGTGGTCAGGAGGAGTGGGTGTTGCCCTTCCGTTGGAGTCGACGATGCCGACGGCTGCCAATGAAGAGCAATCGATGGTCCTGCAACGGACCTTGGCCCGGGGTTTTCAACGAGTCATACATTCTGTTCGCGCCACGGATGTAGTCGGCGCCTTGTCCCAGTGGGAACGGGCGGCTCAATCCCGTAGCATCAATTTGGTGGTGTCTCAGGACCCGCTGTGGACGTCAGCAGCGGGCTTCGAATGGACAGATTCGGGGCAATTCTACCCCTCTGATGAGTTGAATCTAATGGATATTGCCGCTTCGGCGCCGGATTTCGGGAATTTCTCCAGTTCGGAAGGTGCGGTCATGTCTTCCCCTTCGACGACTTCTGTCGTACCTGAACCCGCAACGGGAATACTGTGTGGGCTGGGGCTGGCGGTTTGGGCATGCCGCCGTCGATTCCGGGGGTGACAAACGAGAGAATCGGCTTGTCTCGCCTCGGCCTTCCGACCCTTCTACGCGACTTCCTCTAAGTTCCTATCCGAGCGGTTCGCGTATACTTACGCAAATCAGTCCGCGCCATTTCTATGTCTACTTTGGGCCTTGTTTTATCGTTAAAATAGTAATATATGGCCATGGATTGTACAGGTATGTCCTGGTGTTACCCTTAGGAGGAGCAGACCCAATCAGGCGGGTATCCGAGGTGTTAGGCCTGCGCGATTCGACTCGGGAATGCGCGGATGTTATACTATATATACGGAGGTTCGCATAATGATTTGCCAAAAATGCCACAAAAATCTGGCCACGGTCCGCTATGCCGAAGTAATCAACGGCCAGGTGACGGATTTGATGATATGCGGTGATTGCTATGGCAAAATGGACCAGGAGGCTACCTCCGGGTTCAACATTGCAGGAAAAGCTCCCGCGCCGCGACGAGGAGCATACAGTCGGCAGTCGGTGGCCACGGATACTGGGCATCTGGTATGCCGTTCCTGTGGGGCAAACCTTCGCGAAGCCCTCGATATGGGGGCGGTCGGATGTTCGGTCTGCTACGACCATTTTCAGGAACAACTGGACCCTGTGCTACGCGATCTCCATGGCGCGTTACGTCATCGGGGAAAAGTCCCGCATATGGACAACGCCCGCGAGCGGTTACGGTCGGACCTTCAAACCAAACGGGCCATGTTGCGTAGCGCCCTCAAAACGGAGGATTACGAAGAAGCCGCTACATTGCGGGACACGATCCGGGAACTCGAAACGGCCCTGGAATCGGCCGAGAATAGCGAGGGCTGAATGATGTTGCTTCAAACACTGCTCGATAAATCCGTTGCCTGGCTTGCCGGAAGGGGTCCGGAGGATGATGTTGTCGTCTACTGTCGGGGCAGCCTTTCCCGTAATCTTGCTGATTTTCCTTTCCCCCGTAAATGCTCGGACCACGAACGGGAATCCATCGAGGAACGTCTTTTAGGGGCCGTAAACGAAACGGGGCCTTTTTCCAGGGAGCAATATTATCCACTCATGGACCTCGATCCGGTTCAGACCGTGTTTCTCATCGAGCGCGAGCTCATGAGTGGCGATCTACTCGAGGCGAAGGGTTCCCGTGGCGTATTGGTTGCCATAGACCAAAGCGCCAGCATTGTTATCAACGGCTCCGACCATATCCGGATGCAGACGGTCCTTCCCGGTTTACAACCGCAGGAGCTGTGGTCGCAGCTAAACATGCTTGACTACATGCTGGCCGATTCCCTCGATTTTGCATTTGATGACCGGTTGGGATTTCTAACGGCGGGTCTTGATCGCGTAGGAACGGGACTCAAGATGACTGTGGTGCTGCATCTGCCGGCGCTCGCGATGGCCAATCAGATCCTACGGACCGAACAGGCCTTGCGCGACGAACGCTATGAACTGACCGGGTTGTTTGGTTCCGTTGGGGAAGCAAAAGGCGAGCTGTATTGCCTCACCAATATTGCGAGTCTGGGCCGTTCTGAAGAAGAAGTGGCCTTTAACCTTCGCCAGACAGTGATGAAACTGGTGACAGAGGAGCGGGACGCCCGTGAACGCCTTATGAGCGAAGCGCGCACCATCCTCGAGGATCGCGTGGGCCGCGCCTACGGCGTTGCAGGCGGAGCCAGGTTGCTCGAGTTCAATGAGGGGATGAAGCTATTGGCCTCGATTCGACTCGGATGGGCGACAGGCCTTTTGGAAAAGCAATCGGTCCAATCGTTGAATGAGCTGTTGACGGCGGCCCAACCGGGTCATCTTCAGATGAAGGCCGGGCATCCATGCGAGGAACTCGAACAAAGCATCGAGCGGGCGACGCTGTTCCGCGCCCATTTTGGATAGAAGTAAGTGTCTCAGCGCACCGGGCGGCATGAACACCGTAGCCGGTGCGTGCTGTGTATCGAAAACAAGTGAGTCATGATTTATACTGCGTTTGCGGCTGACGACGCCACGGTGTCCTCCGATGCGCAGTGCTGGCCGTATGTCTAGTGGCCGCTACACGAAAGGAATGATAAAACCATGTGGGATAGATTTACCGAACGTGCTAAACACGTTGTAAGCTCTGCTCGGGAAGAAGCCACCCGACTTGGGAGCGAATATGTGCGAACCGAGCACATTTTACTGGGCGTATGCCGCGAACCGGAGGGCATCGCTGCCCGGGCTCTTGAACGGCTTGGCGCAGACGTCGAAGCGCTGGCCTTGGAGATTGAAGGTCAGATCACCAGAGGCAACGCTGTTGTATCGGGGGACGAAATCGTCTTTACTCCTCGGGCCAAAAAAGTGCTCGAACTGGCTGTCGAAGAGGCCCGAAAACTGAACCACAACTATATCGGGACCGAACACATTTTGCTTGGTCTCGTCAAAGAGGGCGAAGGCATCGCTGCCAAAGTCCTGCAAGATATGAAGATTGACACGGATCGGCTTCAGGCTGAGATGCTGCGCCTTCTTGGCGAGGAAAGCAAATCGTCGGCGCAGTCGGGCTCAGGCAAGAAATCCTCGACGCCTGCGCTAGACACATTCGGCCGCGATCTAACCGCCCTAGCGCAGGAAGGCAAGCTTGACCCGGTCATCGGTCGGGAAAGTGAAATCGAGCGGGTTATTCAGGTGTTGAGCCGTCGGACCAAGAACAATCCGGTCCTTATCGGCGAAGCAGGCGTGGGAAAAACGGCTATTGTGGAAGGGCTGGCGCAAGCGGTCATCAACGGCGACGTGCCAGATCTGCTCCTCAACCGGCGCGTGCTCACCCTCGACCTGGCTGGGGTTGTTGCAGGGACCAAATACCGCGGTCAGTTTGAGGAACGCCTCAAATCGGTCATGAAGGAAATCCGCCGGGCAGACAACATCATCTTGTTTATCGATGAGTTACATACCATTGTGGGCGCAGGTGCTGCCGAAGGCGCAGTGGATGCCGCCAACATGCTTAAACCCTCCTTGTCACGGGGGGAGTTGCAATGTATTGGCGCCACCACCATGGAAGAGTATCGCAAACATATCGAGAAAGATGCAGCGCTTGCGCGACGGTTCCAAACCATCATTGTCGACGCCCCTTCTGTCGAGCAGACGACTGAGATCATCATGGGGCTCCGCGATAAATACGAGGCCCATCATCGGGTCAAGTTCTCCGATGAAGCGGTCATGGCAGCCGCGAAGCTGTCCCATCAGTACATTACAGAACGCTTCCTGCCGGATAAAGCCGTGGATGTAATCGACGAAGCGGGAAGCCGTGCCCGTCTGAAGATAACAACGCGACCTCCCGAACTCAAGGATATTGAACGGCAGATTGAAGAGGTCACCCATGAAAAAGAAGCGGCCATCCGAAATCAGGAATACGAGAAGGCGGCCAGCTTGCGCGATAAAGAGCGTAAACTCATTCAGGAGCTCGAAGACAGCAAGCGCGAATGGGAAAAGAAGCGGGATTCGGCTGAAACGGTAGTGTCCGCTGAGGATGTCGCCTATATTGTATCGAAATGGACGGGCGTCCCGTTGACCAAGCTCGAAGAGAATGAATCCGAACGCCTACTGCGTATGCGCGACGAGCTCCACAAATCCATCGTAGGACAAGAAGAAGCCATCGACGCGGTCACCCGTGCGATTCAACGCTCTCGCGCAGGCCTGCGCAACGCCAATCGGCCTGTCGGCTCGTTCCTGCTGCTTGGACCTACCGGCGTCGGGAAAACCTTACTGGCCAAGACGCTTGCCTCATTTTTGTTTGGCAACGAGGACGCGCTGATTACGGTAGATATGTCCGAGTACATGGAGAAGTTCGCCGTGTCCCGTTTGGCAGGCGCCCCTCCCGGATATGTTGGCTACAACGAAGGCGGTCAGCTTACCGAACAGGTCCGCAGACGGCCCTATAGCGTTGTGCTTTTCGACGAGATCGAAAAGGCGCATCCCGATGTGTTCAACATCTTGTTGCAGGTCCTTGAAGATGGTCATATGACCGACGCGACTGGCCGTAAAGTAGACTTCCGGAATACGGTCATTGTCATGACTAGCAACATCGGCGCGCGGCGCATTCGACGCAGCATGTCGATGGGCTTTCAAAAGTCCACCGACGCGGACGAACACCGCGAAATGAAGTCGCGCGTGATGGAAGAAGTGAAGAAGGTTTTCAATCCAGAATTCCTGAATCGAATCGATGATGTGGTCGTTTTCCACCATCTGACCCATGAAGACCTGAAAGCCATTGTTGACATTCAGGTGGAAGAGGTGATAGAACGCGTCCAGGAAAAGGGGTTCCAAATCGCACTCTCCGATGAAGCGAAGGAATTCCTGGTCCGCCTGGGCAGTGATGAGCAGTACGGCGCCCGTCCCCTCCGGCGTGCGGTTCAGCAGTATATCGAAGACCCGCTCTCGGAATTGTTGCTCAAACGCGAGTTTGAGCCGGGTGTGCTTATCGAGGTCAGGCCGTCTAACGAAGAAGAGAAACTTGTGTTTGAACCAGTAGGTGCGGTTGCGGAAGGTGTAACTACTTGAAGACATTTGTACTGTGCGCGGCGGTAACGGCCTGTTTGTTAGGGGGTATTTCCGCTTGGGGGCAACAAGATTTCACCGGTCAGACAGTGGATGAAGTCCGCATTCAAGGGCTTGAACGAATAACAGAGCAGCTGGTCCGTTCTCAGATGGAAGTCGAGGCGGGCCAGCGGTTCAATTCGCGAGCCATTGCACGCGACATCCGTCGGCTATATGAGACTGGGTACTTTTCCAATATTGCCGTGGAAGGTGACATCGAGGCGGGCCGTCTCGTGTTGGTGTATCACGTCGAAGAGAAGCGATTCATCACCGAAATCCGTATTGTCGGCAATGACCGGGTCCGGCAACGGCACATTCGTGCCGTACTTTCGTGGAGGGAAGGAGATACCTTTGCTCAAGAGGCCTACCAGGAAGAGCGTGAGGCCATCCTGAGCATGTATCGCGGCCGGGGGTATCCCAATGCTACGGTGGATATTACCGTCGAGGAAATCGGTCCGTCCCGCGTTCGTATCACCTACAACATCAATGAAGGCGGCCGCGCCCGAATTCGTCGGATCCAGTTTGAAGGCAACGAAGCGCTTTCCAACCGCCAGTTGCGTAAGGCGATGGAGACCCGCCGATCGTGGTGGTTCATCGGCGGTCGCTATGACGAAGACCAGTTCGAAGACGACCTTGAGAATGTGGTCGATCAATACAGCGATGTAGGACGCCTTGAGGCTCAAATTGAAGCCACTGAATTCGAGTTTTCGGAAAAAGGCAACCGCATGGATATCACCGTCGTGGTTGATGAAGGCCCCGAATATCAGGTGGATACGGTGCGTATCGCGGGTAATATCGCCTACGATGATGATGAAATACTCGAGCTGCTCGGCGTGCAACCGGGTTATGTACACAATCAGGGGCAAGTTCGGCGTGACAGCCAGCTTATCCAGCGCGGCTATGAGGACAGCGGTTATATCAACGCGCAAGCAACGCCGCAAGTTACCCTGGACCGCGACGCAAAAACCACCAATGTCGTGCATGACATTCAGGAAGGCGAGCTGAAGTATATCCGCGAGATCCGGATAACCGGCAACGAGATTACTCGGGATGACGTTATTCGGCGAGAGGTCCTGTCATTTCCCGGCGAACGATTCGATGGAAGTCTGCTTCGGGGCAGCCAACGGCGACTCGAAGCCCTTGATTATTTCGATGCCGTCCGTATGACGGTCGACTCCCCTTTTGACGATGACCGCTACTCCAATTTGCTCATCGATGTAGAAGAGGGTAGGACGGGATACTTTAATTTTGGCGCCGGCTATAGCACAGAGGACCGATTCGGCGGGTTTACGGAGCTTCGCTTCGAGAACTTCGATATTGCAAACTGGCCGACCTTTTCGGGAGGTGGGCAGCAGATGCGATTGCGTCTCCACCTTGGTGAGCGGCGTCAGCAATACTTCCTGGGGTTCACTGATCCCGAGATCTTTGGCTATCCCCTTGCCTTTGGGTTCGATCTCTTCAACGAGGAGCACAGTTTTCGAGGGGGTACGAATTACACAGAAGGGCGCACAGGCGGGCAGCTTCGTTTCATGAAGATGCTCTCTCCCTTTGTCAGCGCCCGAACAACCACCCGGTATTCAGACATCAGTATATCCGGCCTTCCCTGGGGCGCGGGATGGACCTATCCCCGGGAATATTGGGAACAACGCGAAGGCAGCACGACGATCAGTCAATCCTTCGGAATCACTCGGAACACCCTAGATTCCCCGCATGACACGACAACCGGATCGCGGCACGAGCTAACCTTGGAGCTTGCCGGATTTGGCGGGGACAATCATTTCTATAAGATACAGCACGACTCGAATTGGTTCTGGCCCTTTGGGGAGGATAACCAGTACGTGCTGTCCTTCCGCACCCGAGAAGGATGGGTGAATAGCTATGGCAGCTCGGAGTATGTGCCGATTCCCGAGCGTTTCTTCCTGGGTGGAACCACCACGGTCCGCGGCTACCGTAATCGCGACATCGGCCCGCAAGCCCGAGGTTTCTTCGGCCTGGGGCGGCGTGTCCGCATGGGTGGTGAGCTGATGAGCGTGCAGAACCTCGAGCTGAAATATACGCTGACGGATCAAGTACGGCTGTACTCCTTTGTCGACGGCGGCGGCGTATGGAGCAGCGCAAGCGACTTTGATTTCGGCGACATGAAGTTTAGCGCCGGCTTGGGCTTCGGCGTTCAGGTTCCGCGACTTGGACCGATCCGGATCGACTATGGCGTGCCCCTTAATCCCGATGATGAGCAAGGTTCTGGACGACTTCATCTGCAGACCGGTTTCCGCTTCTGATCGCCTCATTTTGCTCAATCTGGTTGATCCAAAACAGGCGTGGTTGTTATACTTTCCAACTATGTGCCCAGTGAGATTCCTGTATGAATCGGATAGGGAAAAGGAGTGCCTAACGGGCGCTAGACTTTTTTTCCTCCAAGGGCCAACTTAGGCAACGTTGTCAATAGGCAACAAGGGAGCAATTTAACGTGAGAGTTCCTGTTCGTTTCGTAGTGGTAGGAGTAGCAATTATCCTGGCAGCCGGGTTGGTAAGCCCTGTGTTTGTGTCGGCGCAAAATGCCGAAATGACGGGGGGATACAAGATCGGCGTTGTTGACCGGAAAGAAGTTTTTGACAACTTGGAGCAACAACAGCGGCAATACCAAGAGCTTCAGCGTGAGATGGAGGAAATGCAAGCCGAAATCGATCGCCTGTCTGAAAGAATCGAAGCCGACCAACAACGGTTACGGTTGGAAGGGCCTACCATGTCCCCCGCAGACCGCGAAGAACTGGAAGCACGCTTATCCAGCAACCTAAATCAATATCAGGCCGAATTCCAACGGCTTCAGCTTGAGGTAGACACCAGATTTTCCCGTCTAGTCCGACGCATCCGCGAGCAAATCGACGAAGCGGTTCAGGAAATCGGCGCTCAGGAGAACTTCCATTTGATTCTCGAAGGCGATCCTCGAAGCCAGTCGGGCGTACTGTATTATTCGTCGACCATTGACCTGACGTCGCGTGTGTTAACGGCTCTGGAAAACCGGTAATAGTACTCCGAGCACGCACTAGGCTAGGCAACTCCCAGCTTGGTGCGGGCCATAATATAATATGAGGCGTACGGATGCAATTGTCGGTTGATGACATAGCAAAGGTGGTGGGAGGGCGTGTTCTCGGAGCAGGGAACGCGCTTATCACCGGATTCAGTCCCATTCGCCAAGCGGAAGATGGGGATCTGACATTTCTATCAGATAGCCGATACGGTAAATACCTTGCCGACAATAATGCCTCCGCTATTCTTGTGAATCCCGGCCTCGATCTCCCTTCTGTTAGCAGACCGGTTTTCATCGAGGTAGAGAATCCCTATGTCGCATTTCTGGCCGTCCTTCATCACTATGCCCAGATCCATCCTCAGCATCCCGATGGAATACATCCGACAGCGGTCATCTCCGACGACGTCGTTCTTGGAGCAGAGGTTGATGTTGCGGCGAATGCGTACATTGGCGAGCGCGCGCATATTGGCTCCAATACGGTCATTTACCCGGGGGCCTATGTCGGGCCAGACTGTGAGTTGGGTCCCGATTGCATTTTATACCCCAATGCGGTTTTGCGCGAGGGGACGATTCTCGGAGCTCGGTGTATCATCCACTGCGGCGCCATGATTGGCAGCGATGGATTTGGGTATTATCCCGTTGATGGCGTGCATCAGAAAATTCCGCAGATTGGAATTGTCATCCTGGGGGATGATGTTGAAGTAGGTGCAAACTCAGCCATTGATCGGGCAACATTTGGAAAGACGATCATCGGAAGTGGTACAAAAATTGACAACCTTGTTCAAATTGGCCACAATACCGAAGTAGGAGACCATACTATCATTTGTGGCAATGTGGGTGTTGCAGGAAGCGCGCATGTTGGTAGCCATGTTACATTGGCGGCCGGTTGCGGCGTTAGCGGCCACATTGAAGTGGGCGATCACGTCACGGTAGCGGGAATGGCTGGCGTGACCAAATCGGTTTCGCCCGGGCGGGTCGTATCCGGCTTTCCGGCCATGGAGCACGACAAAGAGAGGCGGCTTAAGGCAAGCATTCGGCGCGTGCCCGACGCCTTGCGGACGATGCGAGCGCTCGAACGGCGAATCGAGGAATTGGAACAGCGTTTACATGATAGAGAAACAACGAACGATTGCCAATGAGGTTTCCTTTTCAGGTATCGGATTGCATACCGGAAACCTCACGACCATCGTATTTAAGCCTGCCCCGCCCAATAGCGGCGTCACATTCTATCGGGTTGATCTACCCGGCCGTCCCGGCGTAAAAGCGGACATCGATCATGTAGTTGATGTCTCTCGCGGAACCACGATAGGCATCAATGGCGCCAAAGTCCATACCGTGGAGCATGTCTTAGCCGCGATTGCCGGTCTCGGCTTGGATAACCTGGAAATTGAAGTCGATGCCAACGAGACGCCGGTTGGAGATGGCAGCGCGCTCCCGTTTATGGCCACTCTTAAGAAGGCGGGCATCGTCGAGCAGGATGAGGAGCGTGAGATCATCACCATTCGTCATCCGGTATATTACAAAAACGATGACGTCACCTTGAGTGTTCTCCCCTCGGATGAGCTACGGATGACCATGACCATCGCCTATGATCATGTGGCCGTGGGTACTCAGTATGCCTCGTTTACGATAAATCCGGAGAACTTTGAAAAAGAGATTGCTCCCGCTCGGACCTTCTGTTTCCTGCGCGATGTTAAGATGCTCCAGGACCAGGGATTGATTCGCGGCGGAAGCCTTGAGAACGCGGTAGTTATCGGCGACGATGCCATTCTCAATGATGACCTGCGTTTTCCCGATGAGTTTGTCCGACATAAGATACTTGACCTGTTGGGCGACATGTTCCTCTTAGGTATGAACGTCCGCGGTCATGTTATTGGGGTCAAGTCTGGGCATGCCATGCATGTCATGTTCTCCAAACAAATCAAGCGATCGCTGCTTAATGGAAATGCCCCCAAAGGGGAGGAGGCGGTGCATATCAGCCGACCAAAGACAGAACCCGCATTGGATGTCAACACAATCATGCAGGTGCTTCCGCACCGATATCCCTTCTTGATGGTGGACCGCATTTTGTCCATTGAACCGTACAAGAAGGTCGTAGGCATCAAAAACGTTACGGTAAACGAACCGTTCTTCCAGGGACACTGGCCTAGTATGCCCGTAATGCCCGGTGTCCTAATTATCGAAGTGATGGCCCAAGTCTCATCGGTCCTGATTTTCGGAGACGAGGAAAAGCAGTATCCCGGCAAGCTGGCGTTCTTCCTGGGCATTGACCGCGCCCGTTTTCGTCGGACAGTCGTTCCTGGTGACCAGATCGTTGTCGAGGCAAAGATGGTGCGCCATCGCCGCAATGCATGCCGCGTCCATGCCGTGGCCTCGATTGACGGCGACCCGGCTGCGGAGGCCGAAATGATGTTTGGCCTCATGGATGCTCCGGCGCCCGAAGGCCAGCAAAACGTAGATGCGCCAGTTGGACCACATCCTTAGAGAGTAGCATTCACAACATTCTGGGCTGCCGTTCATCCATCATGTTCGGCAGCCCTTTTGTCTCTTTCCCCATAGGAACTACGTCTAATCGAGCACAGCCCGGCCGTTCCAACAACTCACCTGTATTTCTCCCATATACGAACCCTCGGGACACGTCCACGCGATCGTACGCTCCTCTCCAGGGAGCATGTCAAAGTAATTGTCGGAGAAGTCCAAATCCGCATCCAGGGTTACAACGCGCGCATAGAAATGGGTTTTCACCGTGACAGTTCCTGAATCTCTGTTATTCGTGTGCTTGACGCGAAGCAACGTGCTGGGCAACGCCATTTCACGTGGGATACCGGAATAATAGATGCCCCGATCGCTATTCGATTCGGTATCGAGGTCACAGACCAACACGCCCTGCGACCCGATGTCCCGTTGCGGCACTTCAGCTACGGCCTCCACGCTGTTTGCTGCTACATGAAATCTCCGCTTCCAGAACCACGCCACTTCCCGAGCCCAGGGCTGGAATCGGACGTGGAGATGAGCGTCAATGGGACCGAGGGTATCATTGCAGACCCAAAGTCGCACGAGATCTTCTTCTTCTTCGACCGCCACGATAATGGGTTGAAAACCCCGTTTCGAACCATAATAGGCTGCCTTGCCAAACCCGTAGTAGTCGACCTGACTCCATCCACTGGCGGGCCAGCAGTCGTTGTACATCCAGAATAGCAATCCACTGCAATCGTATTTCCGTCGGCGCAACGATTCCGCCGCCAGACGGGACCATTCACATTGGATATATTCCATGTGCCGAATCTTCGCTTGCATGCTGTCCGATTGTCCCAAAATCGTCTCGGCGGTTTTCACCAGCATCTCGTAATGGTTCATGTCATCGATGCCGTTATACGGATTGTCCTTGGTGTGGTAGTCCCAGATATATCCCTCGGGATCGAGCATGTCCTCAGCCGTCATAAACTTCTGTAACGTCCGGAGCGGAGGCGAACCCGGCATGGCATATTCACTAACGAACCGTCCCCAGCATTCGGATATGCGTTCGCGGTAGTCTGTCATGTCTGACCTAATGAAACTGGGCCGGTACCACGCGGAGATATGGCAATCGCCTGCATTAGGGGCATTATTGGGATTGCCGCCGATGGGACTCGCCGGCAAATACGGGCGAGATGGGTCCATCGCAGCGCACAGCGGGCCGCTCACCTCACGGGCAATCCGCTTGCCGGGAAACTCGGTGTCGGGGTCTGAGTTCATGCCCAGTTCATTATTGCCCGACCACAGAACCAGGCTAGGATGATTGCGGAGCAGGCGAATGGCCCAGGCAAACTCGTAGCGCAGGTTCTCCATGAATTCGGGATCCTCTTCCGGATACTCGCCGCAAGCCAACAGAAAATCCTGCATAACCATGATGCCGTACTGGTCGCAATAATGCCAGAACGCCTCGGGCTCATAAATGCCCCCGCCCCAAGTGCGAAGCATGTTGATATTCCCATCCCGCGCCAGGCGGATGAGTTTATCGTAGTGTGCGTCGGATATTCGCGATGGCCACGGATCTGCGGGAACCCAATTGCCTCCTCGGGCGAAAATGCGATGGCCGTTGACGCATAGCGTGAAAGACGAGCCCCAATCATCCGGGATCTCCTCGAGTTCCACCGTACGAATGCCAAAACTGACCTCGCGGGTATCAACGACCGTGCTGGAATGATTGATTAGCGCCACATGGCATCCATAAAGCGGATGGTCGCCGTATCCGTTCGGCCACCAAAGCTGGGGTTCGGCCACAGCAAATGTTGTCTGATGAACAGGGTGAGTGACATCAACCAAGCGAGTCGCGATGGTGTGCCCCTGCGGGTCGATCAAATCGATCCGCGCGGATACGGTGGCGTTTGGAGCCCGTTCAAACGTAAGCTCTACTGCGACTTCGGCGCCGTCCTTCCCCAAGGCTGCGGTATGGACAAACAGGTCATCAACGCGGGCCGTCTCATGGGAGACCAGTCGTACCGAACGCCAGATGCCTGCGCTAACAAACCGATGCACCCAGTCCCAACCATAGGTGCACTGCATTTGCCGAGCATAGATGCGATCGTTTGTAAAGGCCGCCGCATACTTTGTGTGATCCTTGTCAGCCAAAGCCCGTTCAGGCGCGGTGAAGACGACCTCAATTGTGTTCCGCCCGGGTTTAAGTCGGCCGCTCACGTCAAACCAAAAGGGGACAAACATATTGTTCGTCTTGGCCAGTTCCTCGCCGTTGAGAAAGATAGTCGCAAACGTATCCAACCCATCAAACTGCAGGATGGTCCATTCGGAGGAAAATCCATCAGGCACATGAAACTCGCGTTCATATCGCCAGTCCCAATGCTCGACCCACTGACATTGCTCGGCTTGATCGCGCCAAAATGGATCTGGAATCACCCCTTCCCGCAGCAGGTCAACATGAACCTGCCCCGGTACCTGTCCTTGCAACATAAGCGGACGCCGGACGCCACCGGGCTCAAATCCCGCGAGTTGCCATTTCCCATCAAGGGAGAGAATCTGTGTTGGCATGAATAACCCCTTTTGTCGAGGATCTTACGAACTACATACGACGTATTGCGCGTCCGCATTCGTCTGGGAAGCCCATATGCTAACGAGTATGGCGGTTTCGTTCAACATGGAAAGGACGTATTAAGCTTCCACGAGCCCCGTCGGGTTGGAGATTCGAGGGCCGCATCCAAGTGTTCCAAAAACTGGTCCCGCGGGATCTCTCGTGCACCGAGCGTTTCCAAATGGGGATTTGCTACTTGGCAATCGATCAATGTGAACCCCCATTCCCGAATCTGAGCGACCAGGGCAGCGAACGCCACCTTCGATGCATTGGACGCCCGGGTGAACATGGATTCGCCAAAGAAACACCCCCCGAGCGAAACGCCGTATAGACCGCCCGCAAGCCGGTCGTGCTGCCAGCATTCGACGGAATGGGCAAATCCCGTCCGATGCAATTCCGAGTATGCCTCGATCATGGCAGGCGTTATCCATGTGCTGTCGCGACCGGGCCCTCCTGGTTCGGCACAGGCTCGGATCACCTCGTCGAATGCCTGGTCAACGGTCACGTTAAACTCGTGTTTTCGCAGGACGCGTCGGAGGCTTCGCGATAGGTGAAACTCCTCCGGCAGGAGGATCATGCGAGGATCGGGAGACCACCACAGCACTGGATCGCCTTCCGAAAACCAAGGGAAAATCCCCATAGCGTAGGCCACAAGCAACCGTTCACAGCGCAGATCCCCGCCAACTGCAAGCAGCCCGTCCGGTTCGGCGAAACGGGGCGGAGGGAAGATTAACTCTTCGGTGAGTTGAAAAACAGGCATGCCTACACGATATCACGATTGGGAAGCGAGTTGAAGAAAGTCATTCGGCAAAATGCTGGAATCCGGTCCAGTCGGTTTCCTCACCGCCGACGCGTACGCCGGACCATTCGTTGGTGAATTCGCCGATGATGGTAAGCTCGGTGCGAAACTCATGATGGAAGTCTTGCAGGGACCGCTCGTGTTGATCCGGGCTCATGGCAAAGGCCAGTTCGTAATCTTCGCCGCCGGTTAACACAAAACTGTGCGCATCGAGTCCATGCATTTGGCAATACCGATCAAGGTCGGAATGGATGGGCAGTCCATTCGAGTCGATATTCACCCCCAGATTACTCGCTTTGGCGATGTGACCCGCATCTTGGAGCAACCCATCGCTCACATCGATAAGAGCATGGATGCTGGGACGGGCACAAAGCCATTGCCCCTCGCGAACCCGCGGCCGAGGTTGCTGATGCGCGGCGACTAAAGTGGGGGCGTCGTGGTCGTGTTCGAGCGCGTGGAATCCTGCCGCCGACATGCCCGGCCAACCCGTGATGGCAAGCAGATCGCCATTACGCGCTCCTCTACGCCGCAGAAAATGGGGTCCCATGGTCTGACCAATTACCGTCATGTCGATGACCAAACCCTGTGGACTCGATGTGGTGTCGCCGCCGAGTATGACGACGCCAAACCGCGACAAGACACTCAGGATGCCTTTGTAAACCTGCTCAACAAACTGAAGGTCGGTGGACGGTGGACAGGCTATCGAAACCAGACAAAACGTGGGGGTTCCGCCCATAGCCGCCACATCGCTGATGCACGATGCCGCCGCTTTCCAACCGATATTCGATGGCAAGATATGGTCCCGCCGAAAATGAACATCCTCGATAAACATATCTGAGGAGGCCAGTAAGAGCCGTTCGCCCATCCGCACCACCCCGCAGTCATCGCCGATACCCTCTACCACAAAGGGCGCATTGGGCATCAGCCGCGAGAGTCGTTCGATGAGCCGAAACTCTCCTATGTCATGAACCGTACGCATCCGCGCGTTCGCTCCTTTCCGACGCCTTAGGGACGCCGCATCTCAAGCAGGCGCCACGCATCCGGGATGGCATCGGCCAGATCGCGGGCCAACATTCCGCGGGACGTCTTGCGCGCTGCTGCTATATCACCAGCAAGTCCATGAATATAGACGCCAATTCGGGCCGCATCCTTCACATCAACTCCCTGAGCCAGCAAGCCCCCCAGCAGCCCCGCAAGCACATCCCCCGTTCCCCCGGTGGCCATGCCGACATTCCCGGTGGGATTAATCCATACCTCCCCTTGCCCATCGGCGATAACGGTATGATGGCCCTTTAACGTCACCGTGCATCCATATCGCATGGCCAAGGTTCGGGCAGTTTCCTCGCGATTGGCTTGCACCTCGGCCGTGGAAATGCTCAGCAGCCGGGCCATTTCACCTGGATGGGGCGTCAAGAGCCGCGGGCCTTCGGCGTCGATTAATGTCTCCATACAGGCGCTCAGACAGTTAAGTCCGTCCGCATCGATCACCAGTGGCGTGGGACAATGGCTCACCATGCACGAGACAAATCGTTCCGTTTCTGAAACCCACCCGATTCCGGGTCCCAACACCGCCGCTTGTTTGGTCGCGACAAATTCGAGGGCCGGTTCAAAGGCTTCGCGGCCGAAACCGCCTTCGTGCGTGGTCGGCAACGGACGTACCATACCCTCGAGTAACTTCGAAGCGACCGTGGGTGCAATCGTCGCCGGGACGCCCGCCGTAACCAACCCCACACCCGAGCGCAAGGCCCCTTCCGCAGCGAGTTTGGCCGCCCCGCTGAAACCGGTTGAGCCGGCAAAAATCACTACATGGCCAAAGGTCCCTTTATGTCCCGCTTCCGGACGGGCCGGGATGAGCTCACGCACCACCCCATCGGTGAGCATTGTTGTCATGTCATCCTCCCGTTGACGCTTCCTCCAACCGGACATTGTAAAGGAGAGTGGGGGGAGGTATCCACAGCAAGGGTTCGATTGTGCTCTCAATGATTGTTCCTGGCATAGGTCCGATGCAATAGCTGTGGAATGACATGGATCATGATGGGGCAAGAATAAAAAGAACAAGTCATAAATTTAGAACACATACGGGGTACACATACAAAATGAACACCAAAGGCATACAGCTAATTTCTCTCTAAGTATGTTATGATGCTGTGTACTATTTGTTGAATATGAGCACGGACGACCCGATCTTCCAAACGACGAGAGGAGAGCACAATGGGTACCAACGAAATGAATGACGAAGGCAAATGTCCGGTGATGCACGGGGCACAGACGCGACTGGGCGGGCGTGGCAAGACCATCGGGCAGTGGTGGCCGAGCCAGTTGAACCTGAAGATCCTCCACCAGCATACCCCCGAATCCAGCCCGCTGGATGAAGATTTCGACTACGCCGAACAGTTCCAGAAGCTGGATTTCAAGGCGCTGAAGGATGACCTCTACGCCCTGATGACCGAGTCGCAGGACTGGTGGCCAGCGGACTACGGCCACTACGGCGGTCTGTTGATTCGTATGGCTTGGCACAACGCCGGGACATACCGCACGGCGGATGGCCGCGGTGGCGCCTCCAATGGCAATCAACGATTCCCGCCGGTGGACAGCTGGCCAGATAACGCCAACCTCGACAAGGCGCGTCGCCTGCTGTGGCCGATCAAGCAGAAATACGGCGATCAGATCTCATGGGCCGACCTCATGATCCTGGCCGGCAACTGCGCGCTGGAACACATGGGGCTGAAAACCTTTGGCTTTGGCGGCGGTCGCGAGGACATCTTCGCCCCGGAAGAAGACATCTACTGGGGGGCCGAGGATGAGTGGCTGGGGAACAAGCGCTACAGCGGCGACCGCGAGCTGGAGACCCCGTTGGCGGCGGTGCAGATGGGCCTGATCTATGTGAACCCGGAAGGCCCGGACGGCGAGCCCGATCCGGTCAAAGCTGCCCACGACATCCGCGAAACCTTTGCGCGCATGGCCATGAACGACTACGAGACCGTGGCGTTGATTGCCGGTGGTCACACCTTCGGCAAGGTTCACGGTGCGGGCGACGCGGCTAAGGTCGGTCCCGAGCCCGCGGCGACCCCCATTGAAGAGATGGGTCTGGGCTGGAAGAGCAGCCATGGCACGGGTAAGGGCGACGACACCATTACCAGTGGCCTGGAAGGCGCGTGGACCCCGAATCCAACCAAGTGGGACAACGGCTACTTCGACATGCTGTTCGGCTACGAGTGGGAGCTGACCAAGAGTCCCGCCGGCGCCTACCAGTGGGTGCCGAAGGACGTGGCCGACAAGGATCTGGTACCGAAGGCGCACGATCCGTCGAAGATGGAAACGACGATGATGCTGACCACCGACCTATCCATGAAGATGGACCCGGCCTACGAGAAGATCTCGCGGCACTTCCATCAGAATCCGGACGAGTTGGCCGACGCCTTTGCCCGCGCCTGGTTCAAACTGGTGCACCGCGACATGGGGCCGAAGGCGCGTTATTTGGGCCCGGAAGTCCCCGACGAGGACCTGATCTGGCAGGATCCGGTACCGGCAGTGGACCACGAGCTGATCAATGATCAGGACGTGAAGGCGTTGAAGGAACAGATCCTCGCCTCCGGCCTGGCCACCCGCGAGCTGGTGAACACCGCTTGGGGCGCCGCCTCGACCTACCGCGATTCCGACAAACGCGGTGGCGCCAATGGGGCCCGTATCCGCCTGAAGCCGCAGAAAGACTGGGAGGTAAACGAGCCGCAGACGCTGCAAAAGGTCCTGGCAACCCTCGAAGGCATCCAGAAGGATTTCAATGCCGCACAGTCCGGCAACAAAAAGGTCTCGATGGCCGACCTGATCGTGTTGGGTGGTAACGCCGCGATCGAGCAGGCCGCGAAGAAGGCCGGCTGCGACATCGAAGTGCCGTTCCTTCCGGGGCGCACCGACGCTACCGAGGAGCAGACGGATGTCGAGTCCTTCGAGGTGCTGGAGCCTGTGGCGGATGCCTTCCGCAACTACCTGAAGAAGCGCTACACCGTGCCGGCCGAGGAGATGATGCTGGACAGAGCGCAGCTATTGACGCTGACCGCCCCCGAGATGACCGTGCTGGTCGGCGGCATGCGGGCCCTGGGCGCCAATGTCGGCGACACGAAACACGGGGTCTTCACCGACCGCCCCGGCGAACTCACGAACGACTTCTTCGTGAACCTGCTGGACATGGATACCGATTGGGAGCGTACGACTGAAGAGGCCGATGAGTTTGTCGGTCGTGACCGCAAGAGCGGCAACGAAAAGTGGAGCGCCACACGGGTGGACCTGATCTTCGGCTCCAACGCGCCGCTGCGGGCCATCTCCGAGATCTACGCCCAGAAGGGATCGCACCAGAAGTTTG
>PWNM01000338.1 GCA_003557825.1 Candidatus Hydrogenedentota bacterium
AACGCAACCGACACCGGTGCAAGAAACAGGCCCAGATAGAGTACGGCGGTGACTACGAAGCGGGTGGTTCCCAAGAGGCGCAGGAATGGGTCGCCTCCAAAGGGATCGCCCCGGTAGGTAAAATGGCTGTCGAGAGTGACGGAGTAATAGGCCCATAACCCCGCCGCAATCACAATAGGAGCCATAAAAGCCAGAATCGAGCGTCTGTCGATGTGGAGTCGGCCTCGTTTCCAATGCCAGGCTGCCGTGATGGCCCAGGCAGCCGCCGGTAGGATACCGAATTGCCTTATAAACAATGCCGACATCGATGCCGCTGTTCCGGCCAATATCGCCCAGGGGCGAAGCCGCACCCGGGCGTCCTTTTCCCGTTGGAATGCTATCACGTATCCCCAGATCGAGACCGCCACCATGGTGACAAAGGGGACATCGGTCATGAAAGTAAAGGACAGGTTCATGAACAGCGGGTTTGCCAAAAGAACCAATGCGCCTAGTACGGCCTCGGGTCGCCGGGCCCCCAACCGTCGGCTCGTTCCGTAAACCGCCGCCAAGGCCGCCAACGCCAATATCCCGGTGGACAGACGGAGTACATGGAAGGAGAACCCGAGCATCGCCACAAAGGCCGCGCCCCAGTAGGCTTGAGCTACGGGCCGGGACATCGAATAGGGGTGGCCTACATAGGAGCCCCCTGCGTCGACGAGCCTTTCGACGATTCGGGCGTAGATCCAGTCGTCATTGAGGGGGAAATCGCCTATGGGCCGGACTGCCCATACGGTTGCCGCCACGACCCCAAAAATAACCGCAACAGGAGCCGCTCGACGGAGCCATCGACCCCCGCCCCTTGGTTTCGTGTTGTCTGGATTGGTAAACTCTTGACCCATGGACAGCATGATGGCGATATGTCGGGTGCAATGCAAGCCGGTACCGGTCGCGGCGACGTTGATGATGGTTTGGATCGGAATCGTATTGTTTGGCTGTGGTACCCGTGGATTCGATGATCAAGACGCCATCCTTCATGTCGGTAACGGAGCCGAACCCCAGGATCTGGACCCGCATCTCGTCACCGGAGTCCCCGAAAGCCGTATCTTGTCTGCTTTGTTTGAGGGGCTAACCGATGTCGATCCCAGGACCCTCGAACCCATTCCCGGCGCAGCGGAATCTTGGTCGGTTTCCGACGACGGCACGGTCTACACGTTTACCCTGCGTCCCGATGGCCGGTGGTCCAATGGCGACCCGGTTACCGCCCACGATTTTGCCTATGCATGGCGACGGATCCTTACCCCTGCCCTCGGTGCTGAGTATGCCTATATGCTGTTCTGCATCAAAAACGCCCGGCCGTTCCATGAGGGGGATTTGGAGGATTTCGATGAGGTCGGCGTCCGGGTTATCGATGATCATACCCTCGAAGTGACCCTCGAAAACCCCACACCCTATTTCCTGTCCATGCAGATTCACTACACCTGGTTCCCGGTTCATCAGCCGACCATCGAGGCCTTCGGCGAGATGGACCATCGGGGAACCCGGTGGACCCGCGCCGGGAACCACGTGGGCAATGGCCCCTTCAAGCTCGACCGGTGGGAGCCGGATCGGGTCATCGCCGTGTCGCATAACCCTGCCTATTGGAATGCAGCGGCCACGGGCCTCGAAGGCGTGTGGTTCTACCCCATCGACAATGCGCTGACCGAGGAGCTGTTGTTTCGGCAAGGTCGGCTTCACCTGACCGAAAACGTGCCCGTCGACAAGATCGAGGTCTATCAACGGGACACGCCGGAGGTGATCCGTATCGATCCTTACCTGGGAACATATTACTTCCGGCTGAATGTCACGCGGCCGCCCCTCGACAACCCGAAGGTGCGGCGCGCCCTTGGGCTGGCCCTTGATCGGGACGACCTGGTCCGCAATGTGGTTCGGGCAGGACGGGAGCCGGCCTTTTTCTACACGCCACCCGATACGGCCGGTTATACCAGCGAAGCCCGGATGCCCTATGACCCGGATAAGGCGCGGGAACTGTTGGCCGAAGCGGGCTATCCCGATGGTCAGGGGTTGCCCCCCATCGAGCTGCTGTACAATACCAGCGAAAACCATCGCATGGTGGCCGAGGCCGTACAAGCCATGTGGGACGAGACCCTGAATGTCCGTGTGACCCTCACGAATCAGGAGTGGAAGGTCTACCTCAACTCGATGCAACAGCTTGACTACGGCATCGCCCGGTCCGGTTGGATCGGCGATTTTGTGGACCCCATCAACTTTCTAGAATGCTTCACGACGGGCAACGGCAACAACCGGACGGGATTTTCATCTCCCGAGTTTGACGCCCTTATCGAAGAAGCCCGGCGGACCGTCGACCCCGAGGCGCGGCTCGAATTCCTCCAAGAGGCCGAGCATATTTTGATGGAGGAAGCGCCCATCATCCCCGTTTATTTCTACACGCGCACCTACCTGCAGTCGCCTGAAATCGAAGGACTCGCCGCCAATCCGCTCGGCTATATTGCCTTCCACAAACTCGGGCTACGGGATCGGCCGCGCACGCTGGCGGCGCGGGAGTAGTTCATGGGGCGGTTTATTCTCCGGCGACTGGCGACGTTCATCCCGATCCTTTTGGTCATCGTGACGCTGACGTTTTTCCTGGTGCGCTTGGCTCCGGGCGGTCCCTTCGCCTCCGAGCGGGCCGTGAGCGAAGAGGCCTTGCGTCAGATCGAAGCTCATTACAACCTCGATGCGCCCCTCTGGCGGCAATATGTGGACTATGTCGCGGGGCTGTTGCGAGGCGATCTCGGTCCTTCGCTCAAACGCCCCAGTCGTACGGTAGCCGAGTGGATCTGGATCAAGTTTCCCGTGTCTCTCGAGCTGGGCTTGTATGCCCTGATTGTGGCCATAGGCATCGGCCTTCCTGCGGGCATCCTTGCTGCCTGGCGGCCCAACACCTGGACCGATTACCTTCCCATGTCCCTTTCCATGGGCGGTATCTGCATCCCCAACTTTGTTCTGGGACCGTTGCTGGTGCTGTTTTTTGCCGTACGCCTCGAATGGCTCCCCGTGGCCCTGTGGGAAACGCCCAGCGACAAGATCCTTCCCGCACTCACCCTTGGCGCCATGTACGCCGCCTACATTGCCCGGCTTACTCGAACGGGGCTCCTCGATACCTTGACGCAGGACTTCATCCGCACGGCCCGGGCGAAAGGGCTCAGCGAGGCGCGCGTGGTATTGCGCCACGGCCTGCGAGGGGCGTTACAGCCGGTGGTGGCCTTTCTCGGACCGGCCGCCGCGGGGATGCTTACCGGTTCCTTTGTCGTCGAGGACATCTTTCGCGTGCCGGGTCTCGGAACGGAGTTCATCAATGCCGCTCTCAATCGCGATTACACCATGATCCTTGGGGCGGTGCTGGTGTTTGCCGTCCTGATCCTGGTGTTCAACTTGGTGGTGGACCTCATCCAGGCCTGGCTCGATCCGAGGTTGCGCCATGCATGATCCAACGCTCCCCTTGACTCCGGATACCGACGCCGGCACGTCGCTTTGGCGCGATGCCTTTCATCGCCTGCGGAGAAATCATCTGGCTATGGTGGGGTTGGTGCTGCTAAGCATCATCGTGATTTTATCGATCGTGGGCCCCTGGTTCTCCGCTCATACCTTCGACGCTCAGGACCGCGACAATCGCCTTGCATCGCCCAGCGCCCGGCATTGGTTTGGTACGGACCATCTTGGGAGAGACGTGTTCGTTCGGGTGCTGACAGGCGGACGCGTCTCGATTCAGGTCGGTTTGGCGGCCACGGCCGTGTCGCTGCTAATCGGTGTGGTTTACGGAGCCGTGGCCGGGTTCCAGGGCGGACGCCTCGACAACGGCATGATGCGTATCGTCGATATCCTCTATACCTTGCCCTTCACCATCGTGGCCATCATCCTGGTCACCTATTTCGGTCGCAGCTTACTTTTAGTGTTTATCGCCATCGGCGCGGTCGAGTGGCTGACCATGGCCCGCATCGTCCGGGGACAGGTGCAGTCGTTGAAAGAGAAGGAGTTCGTCGAGGCGGCCATGGCCATGGGACTGCCCTGGCGGCGTATCCTTTTTCGCCACCTTATCCCCAACGCCCTCGGCCCCATCATCGTCTACACCACGCTTACAATCCCGCGGGTCATGCTTCTCGAAGCGTTTCTCAGCTACCTGGGCTTGGGCGTCCAGGCCCCAATGAGTTCGTGGGGCACCTTGATCAAAGAAGGCGTCGCCGTCATGGAGGAATATCCGTGGCTCCTCATTTTTCCCGGCGTAGCCCTCTCGGCGACCCTCTTCTCGCTTAACTTCCTGGGCGACGGCCTTCGCGACGCCCTCGACCCCCGTTCCTCGAAGGACTGAACAACCGAGTTCTACAGTCGATCCCGAATCCCCTCGGCTATCCGAAAGTGGTGGGCATCATGGTACGTCGCGACCCGGAGGGCCTGCACCAGATTGAGCCACCCAATGGGCGGGTCATAAAGATTGATGTTGCCCAACACGGCCTCGTCCCGCCCTACGTACCAACGACGGACCCGTTGATGTTCGGCGGCGACTTCGGCATGCAATTGCTCGACCGATACCGGCTTGGACGGGCCGTGCTTCGGCGTCCACAGCCAACCCAAGCTATTGGGGAACCCCGGTCGTTCGTATACATCGTCGATGGTCGTCTCGTAGGGACGGTTTCTACGCCAATACCCCAGAGGCTTCATCGGGGGCCAGACCACCTGAAGGAGCCGTCGGCCGGAACGAAGCAACAAACGCGCATGGTCTACATGTTCGCCCATGGACCATTTCCGGGGCTCAATCCGCTGCCATACCTGGTCCGCCGGTACCGCGCCCAACCAGGCGAAGAGGTCTTCCCGTTGCGCATCCAGCAGTTCCAGATAGCGCGCTACCATGCCGGTTTGTTGCTTCAGGTTATCCGGTTCCATGCAGACGCCTGGTCGTTGTTACATGGCCAGTCCGCCGTCGACCTGAAGGACCGCTCCCGTAACGTAGGCCGCGCCATGACTCGCAAAATAGCGCACGCTCGCAGCGATGTCGTCGCCCGAACCGGTGCGTTTCATGGGGATCCGCTCAACTATCGCCTCCCGCTGCGCCTCCGACAGTGCCCCCGTCATGTCCGTGTCGATGTATCCCGGCGCTACCACGTTGACCGTAATGTTGCGCGAGGCAAGCTCCTGGGCCAGGGATTTCGAAAACCCGACAATCCCCGCCTTGGCCGCGGCGTAGTTGGTCTGACCTGCCTGGCCGCGCAGTCCGATAATCGAGGAGACGTTGATGATTCGTCCCCAGCGCTCTTTCATCATGTCCCGTGCGACGGCGCGGCAACAGTAGAATATGCCGGTAAGGTTCGCTTGGATCACCGCGTCCCAGTCGCCGTCTTTCATACGCATGAGCAGCCCGTCGCGGGTGATCCCGGCGTTGTTGACGAGGATGCCCACCGGCCCATACGCCTCGCCCACAGCGGTGATGAGCCCGCTTACCGCGTCGCTATCCGCGATGTCGCAGCCGAAGCCCTTTACTGTTCCGCCGGTTTCGGAGGCCAGTTCCTCCGCTGCGGCTTCGGCTGTCGCGGGGGTCCGTCCACAGATGGCGACCTTGGCCCCTTCCGATGCAAACAGGGCCGCGCATGCTCGTCCAATGCCTCGTGTTCCCCCCGTTATTAATACGACTTTCCCCTCGAATTCGCTCATCGTTCCTCCAATGCATTCAGTGCCTCGACGGTCCCTACGCACATGATATCGGGTCCATTGGGCATTCGTTTTGCCAATCCTTGCAATACCCGGCCCGGCCCCAGCTCGAGGGCCGACGCGGGTCCGATTGTTTCCATGACCGCCGTCCAACGGACCGGCGCGCAAATCTGTTTTGTGAGCAGCTCACGAATCCTCTCGGGATCCGACGCTTCGCCGCCTGTTACCGAGGACACGAACGGATAGACCGGCGCTTGGATCGCAGCCTCGGCCAGCTCGGTCTGAAAGGCTTTCGCCGCTCCTTCCATCAAAGGCGAATGGAAGGGGCCCGATACCGCCAAGGGGAGGACCCGTTTGGCTCCGGCGGCTTTGAGCGCCTCGTCTGCCGCGGCGATGGCGGCTTTCGATCCCGTGATGATGGTCTGCTGCGGACCGTTGTAGTTGGCCACCGTCGCGCCTTCCGGCAGGGCCGCCTCGATGGCCTCGGGGTCGAGTCCCATCACTGCCGCCATGGTTCCCTCGGGCACCTCCTGTGACATGCACCGCCCCCGCGCCGCCACCAGCCGCAACGCCTCTTCAAAGGTTAAGGCGCCCGACGCATGGAGGGCCGTGAATTCGCCCAGGCTGTGGCCCGCGCAGCACGTCGGGGTAACGCCTCGTTCCCCAAGCGCCGCGCTCAGGGCCGCGCCCACGGTGAACAGGGCGGGTTGCGCCAGTTGGGTTTGAGATAAGGTTTCGGCGGGACCATTAAACATGGCCTCCAACAGCCCCGGAACGGCGGCCTCGGCTTGGTCAAAATAAGACCGTAACGCCGCCATTTCGTATAGATCCTGGCCCATTCCGGGCGTCTGACTCCCCTGGCCGGGAAACAAAAAAACAGGTTTATCCGTAGCCACGAATGCCTCCCTATGGTATACGGTTTGGGTATCGATG
>PWNM01000626.1 GCA_003557825.1 Candidatus Hydrogenedentota bacterium
CGAAGCGATGCGATTTTGTGGGGTCCGATTGCCGCCTATGCGAAGTCGGTTCATCACAGGCCGGTTCGAATTCTGGATATTGCAACGGGGGCCGGAGATATCCCAATCCAGCTTTGGAAACGAGCCCAAAAGACGGGCCTCGCGGTACAGATTGATGCGTGTGATCGAAGCCCCCAAGCCATACAATTTGCTGAAGCGAAACGCAAGCGAGTAGGTGCGGGAGTCACGTTCTACACGGCGGATATCATCGCTGACGGTATTTCGGAGGAGTACGACATCATCACAAACTCCTTGTTCATGCATCATATTGATCTAAGTTTGTCGGCGCGATTGTTGTCCAACTTGCGTGAAAAGGCTTCGATGATTATCGTTAGCGACTTGGAACGAAGCCGGATGGGTATGCTGCTCGCGTATATTGCCTGCAATGCTCTCAGTCGTTCGCCTGTGGTTCGGTACGACGGCCCGCGTTCCGTAGCGGCGGCCCATACCATTCCTGAGTTCCAACGCTTGGTTTCATCCGTCGGTATGGATGACGCTCAGTTTACGCGGCATTGGCCCATGCGGTTTCGAATGGTCTGGAGGAAGTACGCCAATGGCCATGACCCCAACTCTTGATGTTCTTGAGGCAGCCGCACATCGCTGGGATGCGCTTGTAGTCGGCGCAGGCTGTGCGGGAACAATGGCGGCTAGAGAGCTGGCGCGTCGCGGGCTGGAGGTGCTTCTTGTAGACAAGGCGTCGTTTCCCCGCAACAAAGTCTGCGGCTGTTGCCTCAACCGCCGCGCCATGGAGGCATTGGAAAGGGCGGGAATAGACAACATACTCGCTTCGCAAGGCGCAGTGCCCCTTAACGAATTGCGCATTGCTGCCGACGGTCGGGTTGCCTCCATTCCTCTGCCCCGCCACGCTGCCCTTTCCCGTGAACGACTCGATTCGGCTCTGGTTACGGAAGGGATTCAGGCGGGCGTTCATTTTCTGCCCGATCACCGCGTAACCATGGAAAGCGCCTCGGATACCCACAGAACCGTCTTGGTGACGCGCCAGGGCCTTTCGTCGAAGATTGAAGCCAGGCTGGTCGTGGCTGCGGACGGACTGGGCGGCCAGTTATTCAAACATTCGGACGCCATCCAATCGCAAACAAAAAGCGACGCCCGGATCGGCGCAGGCGCGATGTACGCCGAGGCCCCAGCCTATTATGAGTCGGAACGCGTCTACATGGCCTGCGGAACGGGTGGCTATGTAGGCTTGGTACGGATTGAGGATGGACGGCTCGATGTGGCGGCTGCCTTTGATTCGGAATACGTAAAGGCCTGCGGAGGATTGGCCAACGCGGCCAATAGGATCCTCGAAACTGCGGGGTTTCCGGTTCTGCCCGCTGATGGGGCAGTCTGGAAGGGGACGCCCGCGTTGACCCGCCGCTCCACGGCGCTCTCGGCCCATCGAGCGCTGATCGTAGGAGATGCCGCCGGATACGTGGAGCCCTTTACGGGCGAAGGTATGGCCTGGGCGTTAACATCCGGATATGCCATTGCGCCCATTGCCGCCGCATGTGTTCGGGAATTTTCCCCACAAACGGCCGCCGCATGGGACACCCTTCACCGTCGCATTGTCCGACGACGTCAAGCAAGTTGTAAAGCCGTAGCGTTCGCTATGCGGCGTCCACGTTTCATTGCCGGTATTCTGCCGATGCTGCGCTGCGCGCCTGCTGTTGTAACGCCCTTTCTCCGGGCAATGAACGCCCCCTTACAAGGCGAATGGAGTCCGAGACCATGAAAATGCTGATTGCCGGCATGGGTACCGCCTTGCCCGAATATGCGATTGCCACAGACGAGGCGCTGGAGTATGCCGAAGCGATCCATGGCGCTGGGGGCGCCAGTGATACTGACCTTCGCCGCATGCGCATTTTGTACCGCCGGTCAGGAGTGGAAAAGCGGCATAGCGTGGTGCTTGGCCCGAAAGGCTCGGCAACGCGGCAGGAGTTTTACCCGCTGCCGTTAAACGGCAATGCCCATGGCCCTGCCCTCGGAAAGCGCATGGGCATGTATGAACAAGAGGCGCTCCCCTTGGCGCTGCGAGCGGCAAGCGACGCCTTGGATGAGTCCGGCACATCATCCTATGACATTACCCATCTTGTCACCGTATCATGCACGGGCTTCGCAGCCCCGGGTGTGGATATCGGCTTGATGACGGCGCTCGGACTCCGTCCTACTGTCGAGCGCACCCATGTCGGTTTCATGGGGTGCCACGGCGCGCTGAACGGATTACGGGTTGCCCGGAGTTATGCGGAAAACTCCCCCAATGCCAGGGTATTGCTCGTCTGCGTGGAACTATGCAGTCTCCATTATCATTATCAAGCCGACGCCGGCCAGATGGTGGCCAATGCGCTTTTCGCCGATGGGGCCGCCGCGGTGGTGGGCGTGCCGGTTCCCGATGATGCGGACGATTCCGGCTCGTGGCGTGTTGCCGCAACGGGTTCGTGTCTAATACCGGACTCGCAGGAAGACATGTCGTGGCGCATAACGGATCACGGTTTCGTGATGACGCTATCCCCCCGTGTCCCTTCCCTAATCGAAGGGCATCTTCAACCCTGGCTGAATGAATGGCTTTCGGATTATGGACTAACGGCGACCGAAATTGGGTCCTGGGCGGTTCACCCCGGTGGGCCCCGCATCCTCGAGGCGGTACAGAGCGCCCTTGGAACAACCAGGGAGAGCTTTTCCGCCTCCAATGAGATACTGCGCATGTACGGAAACATGTCTTCACCCACGTTATTGTTCATTATTCAGCGATTACGTACGCAGAGGGAGGCGCTGCCCTGCGTATGTCTCGGATTCGGCCCCGGACTCATGGCGGAGGCCTCATTGCTGGCATAGCCCGTCGACCGGGGCGATTTCAGCTTGGCTTTGCCAACCATTCATTGAAATGTGCGCAGGCCGGGAGAAATGTGCTATGTTTTCGACGATTGGCGCGGCGTGGGGCTGCGCTCAATGGGGAATATCACACACGGGGGAACCTCGCCATGAAGACACGTCTCATTGGGGTTCTGGTGGCGGCGCTGATCGTAACGGCGTTGCCCATCGGAGCAGAACTGCAAAACGTCCAAGTAGGCGGCGAACTGCGCATTCGTTACAACTACATTGTCAACAACTACGACACGCCGGGCATGATGGCCGTTCGTTGGCCCGCCTTGCCGCCCGTCAACTGGCTGCCGGGACGGCCCGTAGGCGATGCCGTTTCGGCAATGGTCTCCGGATGGAATCCGGCGGCGGTTCGGAACAACGGCCTCGGCATCCTGAGCCCCTATTCATGGGACAGCCGGAACCACACGGCCGACTTTTTCGAGCAACGGACCCGGCTCAATGTCAGTGCCGATTTCACCCAGGGTGTCAGCGCCTTTATCGAGTTCGACTCCTATGGAAACTGGGGCTCGGATTTCCGGTCGGACTACATCACCGGTCGGGATTTTATCGGCAGCTCGGATGTTCAGCTTTTCCAGGCCTATGTCCAAGCCGAAAACCTGTTCGACTTGCCGCTGCGTCTGCGGGTAGGTCGACAGGAACTCAAGTTCGGCAACGAGTGGCTCATTGGCAACAAGGACAACGGCCCGTACTTTCCGGGACTCTCGTTTGACGCCCTGCGCCTCACCTATGCGAACGAGGTGGCCAGCCTCGATGCATGGGCCGCCCAGCTCGCCGACACAGGCGTGACCGAGCAAGATGGCGATGTCTGGTTCTATGGCCTTTATGGTAGCTATATGGGCATCGAAGATTGGACTCTTGACGCCTACTGGTTGTGGCTGCGCGACCCCCGTCGCCTTGCCGATACGAACTTCCCGTGGTTCGTCGAATGGGTCGAGGATCTGTTCGGCCTCGATGACTATGGCACGACCAACCTGCACACCATCGGTCTGCGGGCAGCGGGCGGATTCGCCGGATTTGATGTCCAGGCAGAGGCCGCGTATCAGTTTGGCGATGCCGACCGGATTGGCTATATCTTCAAGCCCGGTTTGTACGGAGACAACAACGCCTCCTTCAGCAACTGGGGCGGAACCGTCGAGGTGGGGTACACCTTTGACGCCGCGACCCGGCCCCGCTTGTATCTCGGCTTTGACTACTACGGCGGTGAGGACAATCGGGACATCAACTTCTGGGAATGGATTTCGCCCTTCAACCGGCCCAAAGCAAGCGTCAGCTTCAATCGCTTGTTCTCGGATCGCATGTACAGCGGTTTCATCGACTTGAACAACGACATGTCCAACGTATGGGTTGGCCGGGGCGGCGTCAACCTTGTCCCGACGGAATCCACGTTTGTGGTGTTTGACATCTCGTATTTCGAAACGCTGAACGCGTTCCACGCGCCCGTCTCGTTTGATGTGGGTAGGTTCCGCATTCCGGTTGCTCCGGCTTTGAGCTTCTGGACGACTCGCAACGACAAGGACCTCGGGTGGCAGTTCACGCTCTTCGGCCTCTACAACTATACGGAGGACCTGAGCTTCCAGGCCCAGATCTCGCACCTGCTGGTGGGTGACGGTCTCACCGACGGCAGCTTCATCGGATGGAATGGCCTGTTGTCGAGCCAGGGCACCGGCAGCAACGATGGAACGTACATCACGGTCGAGACTCGCTTGAACTTCTAGCGCGCAGACCTAAGCACTATATCCAGGCCCGTGTCTCCCAGACGGAGACACGGGCCTGGTTTGTGTTAGGCTTTTCGGCCGATTTCAAAAATGTGCTTCAGAAACATTATGGCACTGCTGTGGCCCTGTTTCGATTTGGACACAGCTGGCGCGTCTCTATGCCATTTCGATCCCAAAGGGATTGGTAAAGGTCCGGTGAGTCCCTTTATCATCGCTGCGACGAAGCTCGGCCCGGACGTAGTTCCGTATATAGGGCGTGTCGCGAATATTAAGCGTTTCGCCGAAATGGACCACCTCGCCCTGGGGCCAGGGTTCGTCGCTGGTCTGGTAGTCATCCACCGGTTCGAGGGAAACAGGCGCGGAGATCCATGCGATCTGGTCGTAATCCTGTCCGTGGATCTGAATGGTTTCGCCGGCGTCGTCCACCTCGATAGCTTCGATACGGGGAAAGGCGATTCGATCGGGGTCTTCCTGGGTGTAGTCGAGGTGATGACTCGATTTGCAGAAGTAGAACTGCCCCGTTGCCATGGCTTGCCGCGCCGAGGTGTTGGTGAGCTCGGGTAAGACAAACACGCTATAGCTCTCTCGTGCCCGGTCCAGATGATGCATGTCATCGGTCCCAAAACCCCAGATGGGCCGATTGGGCATAAACCGCACAAGAAGCTGATCCCAAAGCCCTTCGTCATAGGATTCATGCTGAGCGCCGCAATTGGTCACTTCGATGCCGACAAGGCAATCCGGGCTATTGGTCAGGTAACGCTCGATGTACCAGTCAAGGGGTCTGCGTTCCCAAGTCGGTGGACTTGACCACCAGGGATGGTCCAGAATGGCCAGACCATTACGTTCACGTACGGCTTCGATAATGTCATCTTCCCACATGGGGTTCCCGTCCGCGTCGGCCGTACCGTTCTCTTTCCAAAGGCCAAAATCGTTGAAATAGCTGTTGATGTGATGGCGGCCGGTGAGCTCGTTTGAGACGATGCCGACCATGTCCAAGGCAGGAGGATCCTCGCTGCCGTAATCGGACCAAGGCCATGTGGGGTTAGCGGGATAGTTGTCCGGCAAGGGCTCTTCCGGGTAAGGGCTGGCCGCTTCTTCGGGCAGATTCCCCGCGACTACCTGACGATTGGGCTCGAAGAAGTCGTGATCGCTGATGGCCATGATATCGTACCCGGCTCGGCGATAGCCGCGGATGACCCTATCCGGCATCTGAAAGCCATCGCTCTGGAGGGTGTGCAGATGCAACGCGGCCTTGTGGTGTTTGAACGTTTCCCAGTCGACCGCCTCATAGGGATTAACAATCGCCTTGACGGCCTGGCGCTCCTCGCCTCGCCCGCTGAATGGGAAGGTTAGCGACGCCGCTCCTGTGATGAGTAAAAACTCCCGTCGTGTCGGTTTCCATGCCATGGTTTGTCTCCTCGCTTCTTGTTATCCCATACGCCATCCGTATCATGCCTTTGGAACAGGCTAGTGCATGGCCGTCATTTTGTCAATCTCGTCATGGCGACGTATTGCCGCCCGCCAGCCATGCCCGGGCTGCTGCAATGGCGCCGTCCTGTGGGTGTCCGGCATACCACGATTCCGGGGGATCGGTATAACCCCAAATGACAATATGACTGCCGCCGTGACCGAAGACATCATCCAGAAATGCCTGGAACCCTTCAAAATCGTTTTGACCGCCGAAATAGCCCTCTGCGCACATAAACCGGTCCTGTCCGGGTTCCTCTTCGGCAATGAGCTGCTGAAGCCGCTCAACATCGTAGGGCGCAGTGCTCCGGCTCATGGTAAAACCGGGAATGCTCCATTGATTGACAGACGTGTAAATCGCCGGGCTTACCGTAGACCGTGTCGGCGCAACGGAATCCATGGGAACGATGTGGGTGAAGATGCGGGATCGGGGAATTCCGGCCCGGTAGCTCTCGCGTGCCAGCAGAGCGGAGTATTGCTGGA
>PWNM01000640.1 GCA_003557825.1 Candidatus Hydrogenedentota bacterium
GAGATCGAAATCGTCGAACCAGATTCCCCCCCAGGGTTCGAATCTCCAATCGACCCGACTGCCGGCGAACCTACTGACTCGGATAGACCCTCTGCGGAGGTAGGCGAGCCCTCCCCAACCATGGAGGAAGTCGATACGCCCGACATTGATCGGGCCACTTTACGGGATATTGTCGAAACCCAACAGCTTGCCGCACAGGCGAATTCAGACGCCCAAAAGCAGATTGAGGAATGGGCTCGATTGCCCGAGGATACAGCCCGGAGTGTGGCTCTAGCAGCGGGTTCCTCACCAGGCGCCATTATCGCGGCAGCCCAATCGTTGGGACATTCTGAGCGTGAGCTTTATCTTGTGACGGCGGCGGGCCAGATGAACGAGCATCCAGGTGCGCGGATGGCCTTGGCCCAGACTTATTACGTGCAGCCAGAACGAATCGATGCGGCATTTGAAGAAGTGGATAAGCTGTACGAACTCGACCCGCAAAATGCGCTACCCTACTATATCGAGGCCAAATTACGACTCGATGCCGGTGATGTGGAAGGAGCGCTTGCCCTACTGGAGCAAGCTGCGCAACTGGATATGGCCACGGCCTATGGGTTGGACTCAGCGCAATTTCAAGAAGAGGCATTGTTGGCGGCAGGATGGACCCCCAAGACGGCCCAGCTCCTCAGCGCTTTGACCGCAGGAAGCGAGGAATACGACTTTCTTTACGGCTTGGGCGTTGATCTGTTAGACTATGGACAGAAATTTGCCCAAGCGGATGATTTTTATGCGGCTGAACAAGTTTTCGAGTCCGTAATGCGATTGGGGCATCAGCTCAATGAAGGCGCCGCGTTTGTGCCGGAGCTGATGGCAGCGCTGGATATCGAACGGTCCGCAGTTGAGATGCTGGGGGAGATCTACGCTGCCCTAGGTTCCGGACAAGGACTGCAGGCATTGGCAGATGAAGCCGGACGGCTTATGCAAAGCCTAGGCTATGTTAACGAATTCACGCAATCCTTACAGGGGCTTTTTGCGGTTGAAGATGACCCGGAGTTTTGGGTGACCGTGTCCGATGTATTTATGGGGAAAGGTAGTGTTCCCGTGTTGGAGATGTTCTCTGGCTCCAACCTGGATATTCGACATGTTTTTCAGGAGATAGCCAGAGAACAAGCCCCGTAAAATGGAAGCATTGGGACGATAAAACACCCATTGAATCGCGCGCTGTTTGCATTTTACGGACAAATGGTTCACAATATTACATAATTGCGCACGACTTGTGGGCCTGTGGAGGTCCGAGCAAGAAGTGTATATACAACGGCGATGGCCGAAACAGTCGGAAGGAGAAGGGAGGTGAAACGCCCTATGAAACACACGAAGCAGCTTACGAAACCAGCGAAAGCGCAGGAGGTGGCCTGGATCCAGCTTAAGGACATCATTGCGCCGACCCAACTGAGTGATACGCAGGCGATGTGGCTTGCCGCTCAATGGGACAATTGGCTCCAGAAATAATTAAGCGCGGTTTACACCTATCGCGATTTGAACCGTGCGGAGGGAGACAAAGTGACGAAAGCCCATGTCGGGCACGCCTTTGTTTCCGCTAAGTGCTTAGCGAAAACTGTGGGTTAGTTGTGTCAGTGTGCTGAACGCAACAGAGCTGACCAATCACCAATGTGAAAGGATATGTGGGATGAGGCATTTGAAGAACGTCTCGAAAACGACCGTTCCCGCTCGTGCGACTATAGTGGGGTGGTTCGTAGATCTGAAGACCGATCCGATTGGCCCTGGGGCCATCATGAGTCAAGGCAAACAACCCTACGTGGATGCGCTCTGGAATCACGAGGGTTCCATCAACCCATCGAATGTCGATGACCTGGATCTGTTCCTTTAGTCTGGAGTCGTTGTGTGGGGCAGCCCACATAGCACTCTCTTAGGAATGGTTTTCCATGTAGGAGGAAATACAAATGAAACATGTAGCTCACATTTCGAAGCGCATGCCGGCGCAAGCCCAACTTGATGATCTATCCTGGCTGACAGCCGGTCCGAAGCTGAGCTTTGGGGCGAATGAACTTGGGGACATCGTTGTCCTGATTGGCAACCTTGCTGATGGCGTGACCGACTTGTGGACGCTTATGCCCAGCCAGGTTGGCAAGTCCGTAGGCCCCGTCGCCTAAGACGCGTCGATTCTTTTATTTGGATGATAATGCGGTTAAAAACCAACCGCTTTATTACGCAATGAGCCGTGGGTATTTATCCTGCGGCTCATTTTCTATTCGTACATTGAAATACCTACCTCCCCTTTTTTGATGTCATCCTGGGATAATAAAGGAGCCCTGCCTCCCGATTAGAGAAGATGTAGCGCGACCAAGCCTGATCATGGCACAATGATGCCTATGCGAGCTTGTCTATATGGGATACTAGTTGCAGTATTGGTTGGCGGAGCGACGGCCGGGGGCCAAGAGCCCCAATCCATGTGGGACCATGTCACCATTTACCGCGACGAATGGGGAACGCCCCATATCTACGCCGATTCAGTCGGTACTATGGCGTTCGGCTTTGGCTATGCCCAGGCCGAGGATCACCTCGAGGCCATGCTATTGGCCTATCGGGTGGCGAATGGCCGCGCAGCTGAAGTCCTTGGCGAGGCCTATGCCGCTTCCGACGAATTTGCCCTTATTATGGCCCACGGCGAACTGGCGCAAGAAGCCCTCGCTCATGCCGATCCCGTTACCCGTGAGCTTGCCGAAGGCTTTGCGATTGGCGTCAACGCCTGGATTGCCGACCATCCCGAGCGCACCCCCCCGTGGGCTGAAGGCGTCCGCCCAGCAGATATTCTAGCGTTGCTGCATTGCTATCTCATGAGTTTTGCGCCGTTCCATCTCCCCAAAACCTATCATCGTGAACCGGCGACACCGAGCGCCAATGCCTGGGCTGTCGGTCCGTCCCAGTCTGCAACGGGCGAGGCGATGCTGTTCATCAATCCCCATGCAGACTACACCGGCCCGTTTCAATGGCATGAAGCGCATCTTGTGACTCCTGGGCTTAACATCGCCGGAACTACGCTGTTCGGACTGCCGGTCATTATGCAGGGACACAACGGCGTATTGGGCTGGGCCTTGTCGCCCAATAAACCCAATACAGCCGATATATACGCCGAGCCCGAGATGCGGTGGGCTCCGCCGACTCCGGGTTCCATTGTATCGCCCATGCTGCAACGCCAGATGGAGGCGTTAATCGCAAGCTTGGCAATTCCCAAGCCGTTCTATGTGCGTCATGGCGACAGCCTGGAAGAGCGGGTTGCCTACCGCCTGGAAATGGCCAATGGACCCGTTGTCGGAAGCCATGCAGGCCGCAGTTGTTCCTATCGGGTAGCTGGGTACCGCGATTTTGGCGCGCTTCGGCAGTTTCTCGAAATGGGGCGGGCCCGAAATCTGGCGGGATTCCAGGAAGCCCTCGCCATGCATCAGATACCTTGCTTTCATGTCGTCTATGCCGATCAGGAAGGCAATATCTTTTACCTGTACAATGCCAAAGTCGCCAATCGACTGGGTCCATCGGCATTTGAGGAGGATAACGACGACGATACCCAGGTGACGGTGCAGCTTGACTGGGATAGACCCCTGCCCGCTGAGGATAGCCGCTATGCCTGGGGCGAATTGGTTCCGGCAAGCCGCATGCCCGCGATTGTAAATCCCGCCTCCGGCTTTATCCAGGCCTGCGGAACGCCGCCTTGGGGCGTGACTTCCGGAAATGAGATTCAACAGGCCGATTGGCCCCATTGGTTTGTACTCGACAACGATTCGTTTCGCGCCCGTCGTGCCCGCCATTTGCTTCGGATCGGCCCCCGTAGTTTCACCGATATACAATCCATGGCCTACGACATCCTGGTACCTTTTGCGGTTCGTGCGGTACCCAAGCTGCAAGAGATCGCAGAAACCAACGAGGGCCTTTTGGCGTCCCTTCATCCGGATGTTCCACAGGGTCTTGGAATCTTCGATGATTGGTCCTATGTAGCCGATGTGAACAGTCCGGCCATGACGTTTTTCCACGTCTGGTGGTCGTCTTATCGGGCCCTTGTTCCTGATCATCGGAACGAATCCGCCCTAAAGGAGGCGTTCATTGATGGGCGCCTGGATCCGCGACTCGCCCTAGAGGCTACCGATCGTGCCGCACGCATGATGCGCAACGAATTCGGATCGTTATCGGTTCCATGGGGGCAGGTGCATACAGTCCGCCGGGGCCAACGTGAATCGTCCATCCCGGGTTCCCAGACCGGTCAGCCCCTGTTCCTTGCTGCGGACACCACTTTTCAGGACGGACGCTGGCGCATGACCGGAGGCTATGGTTTTGCTATGGCCGTCCGGTTTGGGCCCCGTGTCGAGGCGGTGAGTATGCTGCCTTTCGGCGCTTCCGAGAATCCCAATTCCCCCCATTACGATGATCAGCTTGACCTGATGACCGAGCGTCGGTTTAAGGTCACCCGATTCTATCTCGATGATGTCCAGCGCAATGCCCGCAGCGGATTTGGCCGAGTGGTGCAGCTTCGGGCACGAGGTTTGGCCGGTTCTGTGCAGATTCGTTCCCAGTATCCGGTGAAGGCCCGACTCGAGTCCAGCGTGACTGCCCCGGCTCCGCTTCCCGAGGGTCTCAGTCCTTATACGGTTTTCGTGACGCCCCGTCAGGAACCGGAGGAAATCCCAAGCCTTGTTGATCTCGAGATTTACATTCCCCCGGAGCTATTCCCGTTGGCTCGATTCTACGAATTGGGCGTGTATGCCTATGACGAAGAGGGTTATTGGCGACCCGTGGCGGCACAACGGGCCAATCCCGAACAACGGACCCTGGTAGCTCGCGATGTTGGCCGAGCTACCTACGCTGTTTTGGGTCCCCCAACAGGAATCGAACAGGTCTTTGTGGATGAGCAGCCGCCTAGTCCGCTTATGCTTCGAACCTATGATTCCGATGAGTTTCGTGAACCGGAGATTCCCGCGGCGCCTTCGGTGGTTCAGTCGCCTTTGGAAACAGAGTCTGAGGGAGCCATCCCCGAGTTGCCCGTTCCGGATGTTGTGGATGGCCCGGCTCCGCTTTCGGATACGGATCTAGAACCTGATGAAGATACGCCGACGGTTCCGGAGTTTCCTGAATCGGAACTGCCAACAGAATCAACCGGTCCCGCGATTGCTTGGGGACGGGTCGTTGAGTTGGTTCCACCCGGTATGGATGGATTTATCCGTATTGCTGCTGAAGAACCCATTGGGGCTCGGCTCCGTGTGGAGTCCGAACCGCCCTCGGCCATACCGGAAGGGTTCACTGCCCTTTCCAAGTATGTCTTGGTGGAGTGTTCGGATACCGATATCCCACCTGAGACCATGGTTCGACTTCGACTTTCCGATGATACTGTTTCTGGCGCAGTTCTGTTGGGTTACTCGGAGGCCCATGGCTGGAGCCGATTGGCAGACCAAGAGTACAATTTGGACACGGGCATGATCACTGCCACCGATGTCGTCCATCAGGCCTTCGTTGTCGCCGTCCCTGAGGAGCCCTAACCGGCTCAGATTTGCTGCTTTTCGCCCCCTTCACGTATTATGGCGATGAATTGGGCTCCAATTAGGAGTGCCTCACTCGGAAAAGGGATCGTTTATGGATCATAATGTACTGACCAAACTGCTTGAATCGGTAGCATCGGGCAATCTTTCCGTTTCAGACGCTGCCAAACGCCTTCGCTCGTTACCTTTCGAGGATTTGGGGTTCGCTAAGGTCGACCATCATCGGGCGCTTCGAAAAGGATTTCCCGAAACCATTTTCGGCCAAGGAAAAACGCCCGAACAGATTGTGGCCATCATGGGGCGGATGCAAGAGTACGGCAGCAACATATTGGCCACTCGTTGCAGCCGCGAGGCCGTTGAGGCTGTTCTCGAGGCCTATCCCGACGCGGTTCATCACGAAATGGCCCGGGCGATTACCCTCATGGTGGACCCTCCACCGATGCTGCCGGGCTACGTGGGGATTCTGTGCGCCGGTACGTCCGATCTTCCGGTTGGAGAGGAGGCCGCTGTATCTTGCGAAATGCTCGGCGTTCCCACCAAACGCATCTACGATGTCGGCGTTGCGGGTCTTCACCGCCTGCTCGAGCAGCAATCCATCATCGAGCAGGCTTCAACGCTTGTGGTGTGCGCCGGTATGGAAGGCGCTCTGCCAAGTGTGGTAGCCGGCTTGGTGGATATCCCGGTTATCGCCGTGCCGACCAGCATCGGGTATGGCGCCCATCTTGGCGGTATCACGCCCCTGTTGGCCATGCTCAATTCGTGCGCTACGGGGGTAGCGGTCGTAAATATTGATAACGGATACGGCGCGGGCACATTGGCCGGACTCATTCATCGGCAAACCCATCGGCCTCAAGGATAACCTCATAATGAAAACGATTTATCTTGACTGTTTCTGTGGAGCGAGCGGGGATATGATCGTCGGGGCGTTGCTGGATCTTGGCGTCGAAATCGATGCATTGCGTCAATCGTTGGCCTCGCTCGACGTCCATGGGTTTGCATTGCGTGCGGAAAAGGTCAAGAAAAAGGGAGTCATGGCCACAC
>PWNM01000446.1 GCA_003557825.1 Candidatus Hydrogenedentota bacterium
GATACCTTCGTCTTTCTTCACCGTTTACTTGCATTGGAACATCCTCCCGTATCCCGTGCAGCCCCATGGTAACTGACTCCGCAGGCAAATGCAACGCTTGTGTTCCTGAGCAAGTTTTTTCCACCCTGGGTAACCTATTTGATATCCTGCTGCGGTTGGTTGAAACAACCTAGGAGGTAAGGGGATATGATGACATCGCGGGAAATCGTACAACGAACCTTGGAGTTTTCCGGACCGGAACGGGTTGCCCGAAGTTTTTCCGGAGCCGATTTCGTTGGGGCAGGTCCTCAGGTGGAAACGCCGGCGACGGACTGGAGCGAAGTGGGCGGCGGTCGCTGGGAACGGACCGACGAATGGGGCAATCGTTGGGGCCGGGTCGATCCTACCTCCAAAGGCGAGGTAATCCAGGGGGCTTTGCCCGATCTCGCCAAACTCGACCATTTTGCCTTCCCCGATTTTTCGAAGCCCGAATCCTATGATCCCGTGCGGAACGTCCGTGCCGAGCATCCTGACATGTATCTTCTCGGCGGATTGCACGGCTTTGCTTTCAATATCGCCCGAAAGTTGCGAAAACTCGAGCAGTATTTCGTCGACTTATTGATTGAACCCGAACGCATCCACGAATTGCACGACCGCATCGATGCCTTGAACGAGGACATGCTGCGGAACTATGCTGCAGCAGGCGTCGATGGCGTCATGGTCGTCGAAGATTGGGGCACGCAAGCGGAACTGCTCATCGACCCCGCTCTTTGGCGTGCCGAATTCGGCCCGCGCATTGCCCGGTTTTGCAGTCTGGCCCACGAGCTCGGCGTAACGGTTTGGCTACATTCCTGCGGCCAGATCGAATCCGTTATGCCCGATATGATCGACGCCGGTATTGATCTCTTCCAGTTCGACCAACCCGAACTGCACGGTATTGACCGGTTGGCTTCTCATCAGGACCGAGCCAAAGTGACGTTTTGGTGCCCCGTCGACATCCAAAAAACACTCCAAACCAAGGACGAGACCCGCATCCGCGCGCAAGCCCGTGAATTGTTGGACAAACTGTGGCAAGGCCGCGGCGGGTTCATGGCGGGTTTTTACGGCGACAACGCGTCGATTGGCCTCGATCCCAAATGGCAAGACTATGCCTGCGATGAATTCATCCGACACGGCGTCCGGGAGCGGTATGTCACACAGGCGCAGATAGATGAAATGGGCTGAACTGGATAGCCATGGACTTACTTGAGGCTTGGGCAGAGTGGTCTCCGGAATCTCCGCCTTATCTTCTGGATGCGGATCGAGACCTGCTGATAGGTCCCCAATCAGGCAATGAAGTGGTTGTCTATCCCGGTTGGGAACAGTTCATTCAGGATCCAAACTTTGGCGCTCCGGGAGATAGACGCCTGCACCTTGGTCTGCTCCCTCAGCCCTTTCTGGGGGATATGCGAAATGCATCCATTTATCTGCTTCTCTTGAATCCAGGTCTAGCCCCAATGGATTATTTTGGTGAGCACATGGTCCCAGGGTATTATCAGGCAATCCTTAACAATATTAGACAGCTCACTGGTTCAGAAAAGCCTACTTTCTTGTTTCTTGAGCCCAGTTTTGCTTGGCACTCTGGCTTCACATGGTGGAATCGAAAGCTAAGAAAGCTTATCCATGCCATGGCCGTTGCACGGAATGTTCATTTCGCAGAAGCTCGCAAACGTCTGAGTAACGAACTGGCTGCTATCGAGTTCTTTCCCTACCATAGTGCCGAGTTTTCTGTATCACATAGAGTATTGGAACGCCTTCCTTCAGTGATGCTTGCCCGCACATTTGTTCATAAATATGCTCTGCCACGGGTACAACAAAAGAAAGCACTTCTGATTGTCCTGCGAAAGGGTTCAGCATGGGATCTGCCGTCGGATCCAGGTATCGTTATCTATAAAGGAGCCGAATCACGTGGCGCCCATCTGACCCCCAATAGTCGTGGTGGAATGGCCATACTGAGGCATCTGGATATGACTTTAGGGTAGAGGGATCTGCGATGATGTCTGTATTGTTCTTATGGTGCACGATTCCTCCATGCTGGCAACCGCTACAGCGCAGGAGGGAAAGGGAGCCTTTACATCGCTAACATGGATCGTAGTGTCTGTACCTTCACATAGAGTTATCGTAACGGAGCCTGGTTCAGCAAAATCCAAGGTTGCCAGAGGATACGTCACACCTCGCCCGATCGCTTTCAGACAGGCTTCCTTCCTACACCAAATGGAGAAGAAAACGCGGGGCCGTTCTGCTTCAGGAGCGGACTTCATTGCAATTTGTTCGGCCTGTGAAAAATACCGGCGGGCCAGGGCATCGAGACCTTTGCGGGGGCGGATCCGTTCGAGATCCACGCCGACATCGATGTTTCGGGCCAAGGCAATGAGTAGAGTGCCGCCGCTATGGCTGACGTTGAACCGCAGCGTTTTCGCTTCGACCGGACCCGCAACCGAAGGCTTGCCTTCGTCGCCATAGGCAAAAGAGATTGCTTCGGGCGCGCAGTTCGCATAGTGTCCTAGAAGCCTCCGGAGTAACCCACGGCTGACGCCAAAGGTCTTTCGGGTGGGGATGTCTCTCATGGCATGAAGTCGCGTCTGTTCCCATTCGTCCAATGGCGCCGTCACCCATTCCCAACTCGCCATCCATCGCTCGACATCCGTCGCCCAGATCAGGATCGTTTTTTCTTCCAGGGTCGGGCAGGTTGGCAGTGGGCTGCTCATGGCGTCTTCCACAACGTGACGCGCTTCGAGTCCACGCTTACATCGAAGAATTCACGCAGCCACGTGACGTAAGGACTGCGGATGGCTTTCTCACCGTTGATGGTCTCGATGCTGATGTTGTTCACCGGCTGGACCGCCCGGCTTAGGAGATTGTGTAAAAAGGCCAGGCAGGGTTCGAGACGGGGGTCATCGCCTTCGACGCGGATGTCGAGATCTTTGCCGCTCCGCTGGGAGACGACAATCAGCTCTTGACCCCAATACCCAAGGTGCGTTGTAGGCCGTCGGCTGGGAAGCTGCTGCTTTAACGTGGGCAGATCAACACCGCATAGCGATGCCGGGTCGGCGGCGTTCAGCCAGAATGGCCTATCTTCCGGCAGCGGCCGCTGTAGCATCTGCAAGGCCTCGGGCGTAGCAAACTGGATACCCGGAATGCCGTGAAAAAAAGACCCGGCCAGAATCTCCCCAGCCAGTTCCAGTCGCCGCAACGTGGGGAACAGGGCGCTCCAGCGCATACAGGGCAGTTCCCGTGTCAGCAATTCCCGGAACAGGATGCCGTACCGGTCGAGTAACACCCGTACCCGCTCGCGGTTGAGTTCCTCCTGGTCGATGAGGTCGCCGTCGATCTCGGGCGGGGCCAATTGCCGCCAGGCTCCGGGGTAGGTCCGGGCGCTTTTCCATGCGGCGAATCGGGCCCGTCGCGTCGGACTCTGTCGGTGTTCAACGGGCTCGCGAAACCGGGTTTCAAGGCCCTTGCGCAGGGCGGCAAAGGTATCGTTGGTGATGCGTCCTTGCCACACGAAATCCCACAACGATTCAATCAACTCGCCCGTATTCAGTTTGGTATGGTCGAGCAAAGCGTCGAAATAATACTGCCCCTTCGGGTCGGCGAAAAGCCGGGACGCAATATCCTGCCAGAGCGCATCCTGTTCGGTCTCCCCTTCGGCGGGTTCGACAAATAGTTCCCGATTTTGACGAAAACACAGGACGATGCGTCGGCCTTCGGTTCCGAACCACATGAGGTCGCTCTCTTGGGTCAACGTATCGAGTAGGGCGGGATGATAGCCTGCGATCCGAGCGGGCAGGATCTCCGTCTCGAACAGATCGGCGGGTATGGGATAGCCGAAGAGCGGCTCGAGGGCCCGTTGAAGGCCGTTTTGCCCCGAATCCTCGGCCAACAACCGTTGGTACTGGGCCAAAAAAAGAGGCAATGCCTCGATAGGCAGGGCGTCAAACCGAGGCCGCGCCGCTGCCCGGGTCATGCGAAGCAGGATCTCGACGTTTTCACTATCGCATACTTCGAGCTGATCGCCCGGTTCGGTCAGGTGGTCGAGGACCGCTGCCCGCGCTTCGACCAGTGTCTCGATGGCCTCCTCAATTCGGTTTGCCTCGAGGGGTAACCCGGCGAACAAGGCCTCCCGTTCGACGGGGCCGTAAAACCGCAGCCATTCGCTCAGCCATTCGGGGAACGGGTCGTCGTCCTCATCAAGGTTGGCGGCATCGGGCAAAATTATGTCCACCCCACGAATAACGGCTCGGTAGGCCATCGATTTTGCTGTACGTTCAAAGACCCGCAATAACCGTGGCATTGCCTCCATCGCGCCGATCATCCAGGGCGAGTCATCGGTGAACCGTATCAGCGCCAATTTTGTCGCAATAGGCCGGAGCATACGCGATGAAGGGATGCCGTGGTCCCGTTCGATGGCGTCAAGCAAGACCTGCCATTCGGCCTCCGGCAATAGGAGCCGTTCCTTTACCCAGTCAAGTAACTCTTCGGACGTACCGGGCGCGTATCCTGGAAAGATCCTTTGGGCCTTCTCGACGAAGCGTTGTACCAACTCCCGGTTGATATGGGGTCGCAGCTCGGCTGAGAAGACGGCTTCCTTCAAGAGCTCATCGCTCAGGTTCGAGGTCCGGCCGCCGTCGGGGGTATCGTCCTGATACATGAATAGATTGACCACGCGCCACAGCGACCCCTCGGCGAAAGGCGACGGCTGCGCCGTGGTGGTTTCGGTCACCTCTATGGTCCCTGTTCGGACCTCATCGAGCAGCCTCCGCAGTGTGGATAAGTCGAAATCATCGCGCAGACACTCGCGCCAGGTCTCGATAAGAATCGGAAAGTCTTCATAACGTCCGATGGTTTCGAGGAGTTTTTTCGAACGTTGCCGGTTGAACCACAGGGGCATGCGGTTGCCGAAGGTATTGCGCGGCAATAGTAGCGCCCGTGCAGCGTTCTCCCGAAAACGGGCGCCAAAGAATCCCGTTTGTTCGAGGCGTCGGCGCAGCACTTCCTCGATGGTTCCACTGTGAATGACTGACCAGGGGTCGGGCAGATCGACGTCCGACGGTACAATGGCTACCACGCAATCGTTACCCGCAAACACGTCGATACGGAGACCCGTCGCCTCCTCCATGGCCTGGGCGAGCACAAAGGCCAAGGGGCGCGTTACCTTGCCGCCCCAAAGGGTATGTAGAATGATGAGCGAGGTCCCTTCACCGCCCTGACTCGGCGAGCTATACTCGACCAGTACATGGTGGCGATGGGGCAAATCAGCCTGAGTTGTTGCCCGTTGTCGTTTCAGAAATCCCCGCAATGCATCCACAGCCCCGGCATCGAGAGCATAGTTCGATTCCAGGTTGGCGGTCCAGGCAGGGTCTTCGAGGTGTTCGTTGGCCTCCTCCAAAAAGCCGGCGATGCGATCGGCAAACGAGAAGGGCCGGTCAAGGTCTTCGGCCTTCCAGAAGGGGACATCAGTCCGTTTCGATGGAGCGGGATCGACGAGCACGTCGTTGTGGGTGACGGCCTGAATGCGCCACGATTGCATCCCAAGGCTGAACACGTCGCCCACGCGCCGTTCCCAGACGAACTCCTCGTCCAGTTCGCCGATTTTCGCTCGCGTATCGGCCCGACGCAGAATGTAATAGCCCCGGTCGGGGATAGTACCGCCCGAGGAATAGATAAGCCGCAAGGCCCCGTCTCGGGCGGCGATGGTATTGTCGATACGATCTACGGAAGCCAGGGGGCGGAGCGCCCGCAATCGGCTGTCTTCATAACGTCCGGCGAGCATCTCGATAACGAGGTCGAACTGCCGCCGCGTCAAATGGTGGTAGGGCGCGCTGGTCCGAATGAAGGCGTACAGACGGTCGAGGTCCCACGATTCGATACCGATCATAGATACGAGCACCTGGGCGAGCACATCAAGCGGGGCCTCGGGGGGAAGAACCTCCTCGATGTCTTGTTCCACCAGGCACCGGGCCATGACGGCGGCGTCGATAAGGTCGCGGCCATGGGTGGGAAATAACGCTCCCTTGCTTACAGCCCCCACCTGATGACCCGCCCGACCGATGCGCTGGAGAGCCGAGGCCACGGTCAGGGGCGTCTCGACCAGGACCACCTGATCCAAAGCGCCGATGTCGATGCCCAGCTCGAGGGAACTCGTGGCCACAATCGCCCTCAATTCGCCCTCCTTCAACCGTTGCTCGACTACCGACCGCATCTCCCGCGACAGGGAACCGTGGTGCGAGTAGGCGAGCATTTCGTCCTCGTCTTCGTTGATCAACATGGCCATCCGCTCACAGAGCCGCCGGTTGTTTGTGAAGAGCAGGGTGGATCGGTGATTCAGTATCAACTCGCGGAACACGCAGGCCAGCCGCGGCAGAAAGGGCGAGACCCCGTTGCCCCGGTTCTCGTTTGGGGTGGACTCGCCCGGTTTGGGAAAGCGGACGGAAACGTCGTATCGTTTATGGGCAGGGGGAGCGATGAGCGTCACGGACCGTGGAGTGTAGCGAGGCGCAGTTGGCTCCCCCTCAATGACATAGCCACCCA
>PWNM01000168.1 GCA_003557825.1 Candidatus Hydrogenedentota bacterium
GTTTCAAGGCTGGGGACGTTACACAACGTCAGGAGTTTTTGGGCATAGGGGGAGATGTGGGAGAGCTTGAAGTGGGTCTTATGGCCGATTTGGAGCTTTGCGACCGTAATGTCGGACAACTCGCGCCAGATCTCGGCGAGGCTGCCTGCCTCACATCGGTGGGTGTCTGGGTCCCGCGTCAGGACCGGTGCCAGCCGTTGGCGTAGCTCCCAAATGACACGATAGGCCAGAAAACAGGCAAACAGGTGGCCACGCACCTGGGCTTCGTTAAAGTGGCGAATGGGACGGGTCTGGATGTCGGTAGTCTTCATCACGCGAAAGGCCTGTTCAACGTGTTTGAGGTCTTTGTAGCGGTCGCGCAGGTCTTCGGGACTTCCCTTCGCCGGGTCGGCGTTGGAACGAACGACGTAACAACCGTCCAGGCGCTCATAGCGTTTGAGTTCATCATTGCGGCGGGTGTAGGTAAACACGCCCTCCTCACAGGTCACGGTGAAGAAACGTTGCATACCCCAGCGGTTGAGCCACCGGTACAAGCGACGGGCGATACAGTCTTTGCGCTTCAGGCGCCCCGCCTCCACGTTCGTGCGCAAACGTTCCAGTTTCTGCTCGGTCAAGGCCACAAGCCGCAGACGGGTTTCCCGATCGCGCGCCTCCCGTTGCGGATTGTGGCACAGCACGTAGCGCGTACCCTGGTGGTCCACTTCCGTCAGATTTTGATGGTCAAACAGCTCCAACTGGATGGGATGGCCTTCGTCTTCTACCAGGCTCATCATTTCCTGGCGGGTCAGCGCCGTAATGTAGCGAAATCGCTCCCACCACCCTTCCCGTTCCAACTCCTCGATCCGCGCATGGGTTACCATACCCCGGTCGCCCACAAAGGTGAACTCTTCCAATCCCAGCTTCTCCTTGAGAGTCACCAGTTCCTGCTTGACCGTTGTCTGGTCGGAGGTGTTGCCCTTGAACACGTCCAGCCAGATGGGGCAACCGTTTGCGTCACAAACCACCCCAAGCACGACTTGCTTCTTACCCTTCTTTCCGTCTCGGTTGTACCCATAGGCTCCCAGCGCACAGGTGTCGCCCTCGAAATAACTCGACGTGATGTCGTACAGATATAAGTCGCCGGGCGCATGGTTTCGCCCAAACAACTCCTGTAACATGCCCTCGCGCGCTCCTTCCAGACCCGCCAGCGCCGCGTACCATGTCTTCAAGCTCGGCGCAGCTTCCTGCCCCAACAAGAACGCCAAGGGCTCCCGCTCGAAGCGCCGCTGTTGCGCCATGACCGACAAGGGCTTGGCCGCAGTAACCCGTTCGGTGATGATGTGCAGAACCGCTACCGCCTGCCGCGGCGGCAAACAGGCCATAACGGCCTCATGGATGCCCAGCTGTTTGAGCGCCGTCAATACCACGAAGGCCGGGCCCGCCACGACCGACCCCTGATACGCAACCTCATCGACAAGGGCATAGTCCTCCAACGCACGGGCATCCCCCCGTTTGAGTCCTTCTTCCACTAATTTGACGATGAATTTCGGGAGTTTGGCCAGACTCACAATGGTCCGGTTGCGGGACACACCTTTTTCATCGCGGTAGGACGTGACCACCAACGGCGTTTCGTATACTTTATCCTTATAGCGACGTCTTGCGTAAGATACTCTGAGTTTCATGCAAGCATGATAGCACATAATAGGATTTAAGTCAAGTCAGAATACAATATTTACTAGCGACAATTCCGGGAGCGGCCATACGTCCTAAATACTTTTCAAAAAAGGACTTATACCCAACGACACCCAACAACCTCCATCAAGAGTTACCTAACTTCCGTTTCGACCTCTTGCGCAAACAAATCGAAGCCTGCCATGCCGTTGATATTCGCACGCCCATCTACATCTCGGCCGGCTTTGACGAATGGGCTGCCCGGTTGCATCCGGAGTGGGTCGAACGCACGCCCGAGGGCGGCATCGTGGGCGCCGGTCCCTTGCAGGCCGGTTGGCGAAAGCTCTGCTTCAACACGCCCTATGTCGACTATCTGGAGCAACAGACGACCGAGGTCTTCGACAAGTTCGGTGACTTGGCGCACGGCATCTTCTTCGACATCATCTCGCAAAGCCCCTGCTGCTGCAAATGGTGTCTCGAACGGATGGACCGGGAAGGGCTCGACCCCGAGGATTCCATGGACCGCATGAGCAACGCCAATGCCGTGCTCAAAGGCTTTAAGCAACGCATGACCGCCTGCGTCCGGAAACACAGCGCCACCTGCGACCTGTTTTACAACTCGGGTCATGTGGGACCGTATATTCGTCAGACCCTCGATAACTATACTCATCTCGAATTGGAATCATTGCCCGGTTTACGTGATGGTTGGGGCTACGAGCATTTCCCCATCACGGTGCGCTTCGCCCGCAACCTGGGCCGCGACATCCTCGGAATGACCGGCAAGTTTCAGACGACATGGGGCGACTTCGGCGGATTCAAAGATCAGGCCGCCCTCGAATACGACTGTTTCGGCGCCTTGGCCTATGGAGCGAAATGCAGCATCGGCGATCAGTTGCATCCATCCGGGGCCATCTGCCCCCACACCTATGACCTTATCGGGTCGGTGTATCGCCAAGTGGCCGAGAAACAACCCTGGTGCGATGATGTAACGGCCGTCACCGAGCTGGCCGTACTCACCCCGGAGTCGCTCGACGGCGTAAGTCATACGGGCCTCTCTCCCGCCGTCCGTGGCGCGTATCGGATGCTCGAGGAGCTTCATTATCAGTTCGATATCGTGGATGTGGAAAACGACTACAGCCAGTACAAGGTCCTCATCCTACCGGATGAGCTTCCCATAAGCATTGCCTTACAGACCAAGATCGACGCTTTTGTGGCAAATGGCGGCCGTATCCTGGCCACCCACAAGGCTGGATTGGCCCCCGACGAGCAGACCTTTGTATTGCGGGCCCTTCCGGTCACTCCGGAAGGCGATTCGGACTTCGATCCGGAATATGTCGTCGCCCGTGAAAACGCCCGTATGGGCATGCACAGCGGTCCGTATTGCCTTTATGGGCGTGGACTCCGTGTCATCCCTCGTGACGGAGCGACGGTATTGGCCGATCTATGGCAACCCTATTTCAACCGGACCTACCGGCATTTTTGCTCGCACCATCAAACGCCTTACCAGGGCGAGGCGGGCTATCCTGAAACCGTGGTTTCGGAAAAGGCGGCCTATTTGGCCCATCCGCTGTTCTCTATGTATCACCAATACGGCGCCCGCGTCTTCCGGCACTTGGTGCAGAACGCCCTGGTTCGGCTTTTACCCAAGCGGCTCGTCGAGACGAATGCCCCGACTACGGCCCATATTTCTTTGAACCGTCAGGCCGACCCCGACCGCTATGTATTGCATATCCTGCACTACATTCCCGAAGGCCGGTCGCGACTCGTCGAGACCATCGAGGAGGCGATTCCCCTTTACGATGTCAGTCTACGGGTGCGGCTGCCCCACAAACCGGAAACGGTCTATTTGGCGCCATCGCGGGAGGCCCTTGAATTCGACTGGTCCGACGGTTGTGCCAGGGTCCAAGTCCCCAAAGTCCATGGCCACGCCATGGTCGTATTTGAGTGACCCGGACCAAACAAAGGACAAGTTCAACACCAGCTTTTCCTTGGAATTCGAGTGGTTGCGTTGCATCGGCCCCATATGCTACGCTTTCCGTTCAATTCCGGGCTGTTTCTTGCAGTCCGCTACGTTGTAATCACACACGCATAAAGGCCAAAGAAAGGGGATTCCGTGAGAAAGCCGTTGATAGCCGGAAACTGGAAGATGAATATGCACATCGGCGAGGCGGTCGCCTTGGTGAACGACCTGAAACCACTTGTCGCCGGTATTGATGGTGTCGATATCGTGGTGTGCCCGGTGTTTACGGCGCTTCATGCCGTCAGCCAGACCATCGACGGCACAAACATCCAGTTGGGCGCGCAGAACTGCTATACCAAGGAAAGCGGCGCTTATACCGGCGAGGTTTCCCCTCAATTCCTCCAAGACGCTGGATGCTCCTGGGTCATCATCGGCCACAGCGAACGGCGTCAGTACTTCGGGGAAAGCAATGCGTTTTTAAATGAGAAGCTGAAGTTCGCTCTGAGCGCGGGCCTCAAGGTCATGTTTTGTATTGGCGAGACCCTTGAAGAACGGGAAAGCGGCAATATGGACGATGTCCTGCGCTCGCAAGTACTTGAGGGACTCGCAGGATTGTCGGAAGCTGATTTCGCTTCGGTGTCCATTGCCTATGAACCGGTGTGGGCCATTGGTACCGGCGTAACGGCAACCCCGGAGCAGGCCGAAGACGCCCACGCATTTGTGCGAAATCTGGTGAAAGAGCAATTCGGCCCGTCCGTGGCCGACAATGTACGCATTCAATACGGTGGAAGCATGAAGCCAGACAATGCGGCCGAGCTGATGGCCAAACCCAACGTCGATGGCGGACTCATCGGCGGAGCTTCACTGAAGGCCGATAGTTTCGCCGCGATTGTCAAGGCGGCATGCTGAAAGGATTGGTAACGACCTATGTTTGGCGCCATTTTTAGTCTCGAAGCCCTTCGCTGGTTGATGTGGATCCTCTACATCCCCAGTTGTATCGGGCTTATCGTAATCGTCCTGTTGCAAAAGGGCAAAGGCACAGGATTCGCCGGAGCCTTCGGTATGGGGCCAGGTTCGGATGCCGTCTTCGGTCCACGAGCCCGCAAAAGCCTGCCTGTGAAGATGACCTATGGCATGGCCGCCTTGTTTATTATACTGGCCCTCGGGTTGTCCGTTGTTGAAGGTCGGGTTGCCCGAGGCCGGGCGCCCGAGTTTGTCGAAGATGACGTGATTGTCGCGGAACCAAGCCAACTCGAAGGCCTAGGCGAGGCCTATGAAGACGAAGAAGAACTCGAGCTGACGCCAGACGAACTGGATCGAACCATCGAAGACGTGCCGGCAGAGGAACTGCCCGATGAGGCGGTCCCACCCGTGCCCGATGTCGATCAGCCCTTGGAGACGCCGTTCGAAACCCCGCTGGTGACGCCCGAGGAACCTTCGGACGACGCCGAGGATGAATCCCTCGAAGATACCGCCGAGCCGGAGGACGATGCCGGGAGCGACGAGGAATAGTCGCAACCTGTTGGATATGACATAGCTATCTCGGCCCAAAGCGCGCGGTTTGCTTTGGGCCGTTTTCATTCAAAAAGGGGGTTTCATGGACAAGATCCTGATACGGGGCGGAGCGCCCCTTCGCTGCACAGTGGCCATTCGCGGCGCCAAAAACGCCACCTTGCCGTTGATGGCCGCGGCCATTCTCGCCGAAAAACCGTGCACCCTGCACAACGTGCCCTGTTTGCACGACATTTTTACCATGGACAAGATCCTATCCGACATGGGAATGGCCGTCGAGTTTACCGGTCGGTATATGCATCTCGACAGCAGCTCGATGAATTCGGTCGAAGCTCCCTACGATCTCGTACGTAAAATGCGGGCCTCATTCTTTGTGCTGGGCCCCTTGCTGGGACGTTTCGGCAAGGCCCGGGTTTCGCTGCCCGGCGGTTGCGCCATTGGAGCGCGGCCCGTGGACATCCACCTCAAGGGTCTCGAGGCCTTGGGGGCGACGATACGCATAGAAAGTGGATATGTAGAAGCAGAAGGAGCGCTCACAGGGGCCGACATCACCCTGGACTTCCCCAGCGTGGGCGCCACCGAAAACATGATCATGGCGGCCTGTCGCGCCTCGGGCGTCACCCGGTTGAGCAATGTAGCCCGGGAGCCTGAGATTGTCGATCTGGCCCAGTTTCTTAATACCCTGGGCGCGCGGATCTCGGGGGCAGGCACAGACCTAATCACCATCGTGGGCGTCGATGCACTGAGCGGCGGCGAACATACCGTCATCGGCGATAGGATTGAGGCCGGAACATTTTTATTGGCCGCTGTTGCGACCCACGGCGACGTGACCGTGCAGGGCGCCCAGTCGGAGCATCTCACTGCTTTTTTGGGCAAACTCGAGGAGTCAGGCGCAACGATCGAGATCGGGGCCAATCGCATTCGCGCCAAGGCCGCCAATGGGTTTGAAGGCGTTGACATCACCACCCAACCCTTCCCGGGGTTCCCGACGGACCTCCAGGCTCAGATGATGGCCATGCTCAGCGTGGCTCAAGGGGTGAGCATTATCAAGGAGATGGTCTTTGAGAGTCGTTTCATGCAGGTGGCTGAGTTGCTCCGTATGGGAGCAGATATCGAAGTGGACGGCAATACCGCTGTCGTGCGCGGCGTGAAAAATCTAAGCGGCGCGCCGGTCATGGCCTCGGATCTACGAGCCAGCGCCGCCTTGGTCATCGCCGGATTGATCGCCCAAAAAGGCGAAACGGCCATCTCGCGCGTGTATCATATTGACCGCGGATATGAACGAATAGAAGAACGGCTCTGTGCCTTGGGAGCGGACATCCGCCGGGTACGAGAAGGGTAAACGCCCTTTCGCCCCCAACAGCCAAGTGGGAGAAGCAATCGCATGAATATCATCACCATCACCTCCGAGGCGGA
>PWNM01000052.1 GCA_003557825.1 Candidatus Hydrogenedentota bacterium
AGTCGGGGGAACTGGCCATAACGATTATGGAGGGGCTCGTATGTGGTATTGCCCGCACCCTTGAAGCAGTGAATATGCCCAATGAGGGGGCCATTCCGAATCTGCCGGATGATATGGTTGTCGAGGCGCCCGCGGCCGTAGACGAAAAAGGCGTTCGGCTTATTCAAGGTCATGGGCTTCCCGAAGGAATCGCCGCCATGATGCGTACCCAGGCGAGCATTCATCAGCTTCTCGTCGAGGCCTTTACCGAGCATTCGAAAGCCAAGCTTTTGCAGGCTATCCTACTCGATCCCACGGTTGACTCGTACCGCCGAGCCGTCGCTTGCATGGAGGAGCTGATTCGGTTACAGCAGGACATCCTTCCCAGGTTAGATTAGAACAGATGCAAAAGTCTGCTGGCAGACTCGCCAAGGCGAACCGGTCGATGCGTGCGTGTCTTACAAGTCAAGCAACAATGCCGGTTTTTCGATCCGTTCCTTAATTTCCTTGAGGAAGGTCACGGCTTCTCGCCCATCAACGAGGCGGTGGTCGTACGTGAGGGCAAGATACATCATGGGCCGTATAACGACCTCGCCGTTGAGAGCGACCGGCCTGTCTTGGATGGCATGCATGCCCAGTACGCCGCTTTGCGGAGGGTTGATAATAGGTGTCGACAACATTGAACCGTAGACGCCGCCGTTGCTGATCGTGAACGTACCGCCTTGAAGCTCCTCAATGCCTATTTTGTTTTGTTGGGCGCGGGCAGCAAAATCGGCGATGGCTTTTTCGATCTCCGCTAACGTCATGTTTTCTGCATTACGTAGGACGGGCACGACCAGTCCCTTTCCGGCGCCAACTGCAATGCCAATATCGCAATAGTCGAAATAGACAATCTCTTCCCCATGGATTTGGGCATTAACCTGGGGGAATCGCTGTAGCGCATGGGTGCAGGCCTTGACGAAAAACGACATAAATCCAAGCTTGACGCCATGGCGCTCCTGGAATTCCTCCTGCACATCAGCACGGATCGTCTTAATGGCCGTCATGTCGGCTTCGTTGAAAGTTGTGAGCAGGGCCGCGGTCTGCTGGGCCTCGACAAGGCGGGATGCGATGGTGCGTCGCATGGGGCTCATGCGAACGGCGGTCTGTTCGCGGGAACCTGTCTGCGGTGTCGTAGGAGAAGCCGACTCAGGCGGCGGTTGCGGTGGGGATTGAGCCGGAGGAGCCTGTGGGGCGCTGCCATGTTCGTCGATGTATTTTTGCACATCCTCTTTGAGGATACGACCGCCACGGCCGGTACCTGTTATGGCTCCGGCCTCGATACTATGTTCAGTCATTAGCCGTTTGGCGGCAGGCATGATCAACTCCTGACCATTGCCGTCTGTTTTAGGCGGCGCTTCCGATGAAGAGGCCGGTTCAGGACTGACATTGGCTGTTCCCTCGGATCTCGGAGCAGCCGGTGCTTCCTTCTCCGTTGGCGCTTCTGCCTCTTCCATGTATCCGATCACTTCGCCCACGGCGGCCGTCTCACCGGGGCGCTTTAGGATCTGGGTCACGTTTCCCGATACGGGGGCGGGTAGTTCAACGGTGGCCTTGTCGGATTCGATTTCAACAACCGGGCCATCCTCCTTAATGAATTCCCCTTCCCCTACAAGCCATTGTCCGATTTCGACTTCTGTAATGGATTCACCCACTTCCGGGACGATTAGTTCGACGGCCATGTGTACTCCCTTTTATCTACGTTTACCTTGTAACTGTACCACGCTTGTGGCTGGAAACTGAAGCAAAAAGACAACGAGCTAGGTTCACTCAGCAAAAGCCTGCTCAAGAAGCATCTGCTGTTCGAGTCGGTGGCTCCCCGGTGAACCCGTCGCAGGACTCGCTGAGGCATGCCGATATATCCCATGAAAAGGCCAGGTGTCGAGTAGCCGATTGCAGAACCGTACCTTCCAATAGTGCCACGCGCCCATATTTTCCGGTTCCTCTTGCACCCAGTACACCGGGGTCTTCTTAGAATAAGGGGCCAGGGCGTCAGCCAGGATCTCCTCCTGAAGGGGATAGAGTTGTTCGACCCGCAAAATGGCGACATCGTTTCGTCCCAGTTTTTCGCGCTCTTCTTCGAGGTCATAGTAGATTTTTCCACTGCACATCAAAACACGGGAGATCCTCCGGTCCGGGTCAAGGGTATCGGGCAAGATGCGTTTGAACCGACCTGTGGCCAGTTCATCAATAGACGATACTACCTTGGGATGCCGTAACAAGCTTTTAGGAGTCATAACAACCAATGGCTTACGCAATGGGCGCACCACCTGTCGTCGCAATAGATGGAACATCTGAGCGGGTGTCGTCGGGATTGTAACCTGGATATTGTCCTCGGCGGCCAGCATGAGAAAACGCTCAAGGCGTGCGCTGGAATGCTCCGGACCCATGCCCTCGAATCCATGGGGGAGCAGCATCACAATACCTGATAGACTGCGCCATTTGTCCTCTGAGCTTGCGATCCCCTGGTCGATGATCACCTGGGCGCAGTTCGCGAAATCGCCAAATTGCGCTTCCCAGATAACCAGGGCATCGGGGTAGGCAATACTATATCCATATTCAAATCCTAGGACGCCGGTTTCGCAGAGTGGGCTATTGTAAATTTCAACGGGCCCTTGCTCCGGGGACAGATGCTGCAAGGGCATATGCATATGCCCGTCTTGGATATCATAAAGCGCAGCATGGCGATGACTGAACGTACCACGACGGCTGTCCTGTCCGCTCATCCGGACCCGAACACCCTGGGTGGCCAATGATGCATAGGCAAGCGTCTCGGCGGCTGACCAGTCCAGGTCCCGTTCACCTCGGGCCATTTCCTTCCGTTGTTTTATGAGACGGACGATTTTGGGATTCGGATGAAAGCCATCGGGAAGGACCGTTAATCTCTCCAACAGGTCACTCAGTCGCTCTGAATCGACTCCGGTATCCACTTCCGGCACATCGGCATCGAACCCGCCTTTGTATTGCTTCCATATTCGGCCCAAGATGCTGGTTCGCCTTTTGGGCTCCTTGCTAGGTTCCGGTAGATCGGCCGCTGACAGCTCCTTCTCGAGCTGTAACTGAAGGCGGTCGGCAATCTCGTCGGCCTCCTTCATCGTTATGTTGCCCAATTCGAGTAGATGATCGAGGTAGCCTTCCCGGACCGATTTGCGTTTTGCAATGGCCTCATACATGAGCGGCTGCGTGAATGCCGGTTCATCTCCTTCGTTGTGTCCCCGGCGTCGATAACAGTACATATCGATAACGACGTCACGTTTGAAGGCCTTGCGAAACTCCAAGGATAGCTCAACGGCCTGAGCAACGGCTTCGGGGTTCTCGCCATTGACGTGAAATATCGGGATCTGAAGCATCTTTGCCACATCGGAGGCATATACGGTCGAACGACCTTCATCCGGGGTGGTGGTAAACCCAATCTGATTGTTCAGGATGATGTGCAACGTTCCGCCGACGTGATATGCCCCAAGCTGGCTTAGATTAAGGGATTCCTGCACGACTCCTTCTCCTGCGAAGGCCGCATCGCCGTGAATCAGGACGGACATGTACCTGTCACGGTTCTGGTCCTCTAGACGATCTTGTTTGGCTCGAACCCGGCCCATGACCACCGGATTGACAAACTCGAGATGGCTTGGGTTGAAACACAACGCAAGGTGAATCTCTTCTCCATCCGCCGTTATCCAATCATTGTGATAGCCTTGATGATATTTGACATCCCCTCGTCCCATGAGCTGTTCTGCATTGGCGTCACGGAACTCGCGGAAAATAAACTCGGGCCGCTTGCCCATGATATTGGCCAAGACATTCAAGCGGCCCCGATGGGCCATGCCGAGAACGATCTCCTCGGTGGAAAGCCGCCCCGCCTTTTCGATGGCGAGGTCCAGAAGGGGGATAAGGCTTTCAGCGCCTTCAAGGGAAAACCGCTTCGCGCCGGTGAATTTTTTCTGGATGAAATCCTCAATGATCACCGCATCTGTAAGGCGGGTCAGGATGCGAATCTGCTCGTCATGGCTCAGTTCGAGCCGGTTGCACGATTGTTCCATCCGCGTCTGCAGCCACTCCCGAACGCTCAGATCGTCAATATGCATGAACTGAACGCCAATGGACCGGCAATACGTCTCCCGAAGGCGACGAATGATTTCGTGCAGCGGAAGCATCGAGTCCTCGGACAACGTCCCTGCATAAAACAACCGATCCATGTGGTCTTCGGTGAGGCCATGATGGGCCGGGTCAAGCTCGGCAACTTCGATGGCGGTCCTGCCTAGTGGATCTACCGCTGCTGTCCGATGCCCTCGAACACGATAGTTCCGGATGAGCTTCTCAACCCGTTGTTGGAGGGCGGCCATTTGCTCTTCTCGGCCACAGATGGTGCAATGTTCTCCATCTGGACCTTGAATACGTAGGGATTGTGTTCCATTCCCGGTTTGGCTCCCGTTCTGCTCGAAATACCGTCTCCAATCCGGCGGAACAGAGTGCGGATCCTGCAGGAAATGGTTGTATAGCTCCTCGGCAAACGGAAGATTCAGGCTAGTTAATGCGTTCTCTGTGTTATTCATATAACGTATTCAGGCCTTTTTGTTGGTCTGCTCGAATGAAATTCGAGTACCATAATACCCTTTTTTCACCACCATTGCATGTAAACGTCTGAAACATCATGTGTTATGCCCAACATGATTTCTGAAGGGGATATATTGTGTTTCGCAGACGATTATGCTTAAATGCAGCAACGTGGTGGGACAACCAGAGGAGCACGTGATTCCATGAAACAACATGATGTGATAGTGATTGGCGGAGGACCCGCTGGATATGTGGCTGCTATTCGGGCGGCTCAGCTTGGTCTGGATACGGCCTGTATCGAACGAGAAACTGTTTGCGGGGGGACCTGCCTTCGAATCGGCTGCATTCCGAGCAAAGCATTGCTGGAATCGAGTTGGCGGTACATTGAGGCCCAACACGAGCTCAAGACTCACGGCGTCAAGACCGGCGCAGTTGAATTAGAACTGAATGTCATGATGGAACGCAAAAACACCATTGTGGAAAGCCTGACCAAGGGTATTACGGGCCTTTTTAAGAAAAACAAGGTCACTCGATATGAGGGGCATGGTCGTCTTGACGGGCCTGGAAAGGTCGTTATCGAAGGGAAGGACGCCGAAGAGCTCAAGGCAAAGCACATAATCCTGGCTACGGGCAGCGTTTCGTCCGCCTTGCCCGGTATCGAGTTTGATGACAAAGGTCGTGTCGGAACCAGTACGGAAGCCCTTGACTATCCCGAGCCGCCCGAGCACCTGGTCGTGATCGGCGCCGGTTATATCGGTCTCGAAATGGGATCAGTCTGGCGGCGGTTGGGCTCCCGTGTTAAGGTACTCGAATACCTGCCGCGGATTCTTCCGGGTATGGATGCCGAGCTTGCCCGCGAGGCCATGAAAGAATTTGAACGGCAGGGCATCGAGTTTCAGATCGGGGCCGAGGTGCTTGGAGCGCGAGTCGATGGAAAACAATGCGTCGTTGAAGTCAAAGACGAGGAACCCATTCGGTGTGACCGGGTCTTGGTCGCGGTAGGCCGAACGCCCTATACAGAAGGATTGGGCCTCGATACCTTGGGCATCCAAACCGACAAGCGGGGTCGGGTGGTGGTGGATGAACACTATACCACCTCCGCGGCCGATGTGTATGCGATAGGAGATATTATTGTCTTTCAAGATGGTTATGCGCCGCCTATGTTGGCCCATAAATCTGAGGATGAAGGCATCGCTTGTGTTGAGCGAATTGTGACCGGCTATGGGCATGTCAACTACGATGCCATTCCGGCAGTATGTTACACCCATCCCGAGATCGGTTCCGTGGGCAAGACGGAAGACGCGCTTCGTGATGCTGGGATCGACTATCGGAAGGGAACCTTCCCATTCCAGGCCAACGGGCGGGCCCGTTCCATGGGAGAGACCCAAGGCAAGGTCAAAGTTTTATCCGATGCAAAGACAGACCGAATTCTTGGCGTTCATATCATTGGACCTCGGGCCGGGGATCTGATTGCCGAAGCAGCGGTTGCCATGGAGTTTGGAGCAAGCAGCGAAGACTTAGCACGATGTTGTCATGCCCATCCCACACTTGCCGAATGCATCAAAGAGGCCGCCCTGGCTACCGATGGTCGTGCAATTCATATCTGATAAAGAGTCGGGGGCGCCCGACCCTAAAATGAGAGGAAAATTACATGATAGGTTTAATTGGAGCATTGGCGATTATGTGGGGAACGGCCATGTCTTTGAGTTTGGACGCTGCGGATTTCGGCGTCATAGGTGATGGAGAGACGGACGATACCGATGCCATTCAGCAGGCGTTGAACGCGGCAGGCGAGACGCCCGGCGCCTCGGTCATGCTTGAGACCAAGACCTATCGAATTGACGGTACGATAGAGATCCCAGCCAACACAACCCTGCAGGGGACCTACCTCGGTCCCGCAAACCGAGCAGGAA
>PWNM01000569.1 GCA_003557825.1 Candidatus Hydrogenedentota bacterium
AGCCCGTGGTGAGCCAGTTTGTTCATATCGATCCCTTCAAATGCTAGGTCGAGGGGGAACCACCTTACGCGAAGGGGATGCCCGTCTTAGTATAGGTCCGGGGCATTGCCCCAGAATGCTCATTCGTTGGGCCTGCCGGCGAGATTGCCCGAGATGCGCCTGCCCCGAATGGCGGGCATTCTACATGATCCGTGCGCCGCGAGGAGGGCGCATCCTTTTGTACGTTGCCAGGAGCTTAAGTGGCCGATATCCGCCCGCCCGGCAGGCCGAGGTCAACTTTTGCTCTATCCTAAACAGAGCAAGGTCCATGCCCAATTCCTTGGCCATGGACCCTGTCAATGGTATCTTCTTGTATTCCAATGAGTTGCGCGACCATGTCGAACAAAACCGAATCGTTCAATGGAAGCCTGGGCCTACAATTATGTAGGGGTTTCAGTGCAAAATCCTACACATATGTAGTCTTTGTCTTTTCCTAAGGGGCCGCACTTACTCGCCATCGATGGGCCGGTAATAAATGTTCCGAAATTCAATCAGGCTGTCCGCGCCGGTGCGCTCGCCTGTTTCCGGGTTAAGCCCGCCATGGTGTTGCAACGCGATGGGGCCTTCCGCAGGCACGTCGGGCAGAGGCACATCGTCAATGACGCGAACTCCGTTCAACACGACGGTCAAATTATCTCCATTCATGGTAATCAGGAACGTATTCCATTCGCCCACAGGCTTGTCGGCATTGCCGAGGGGGGTAACACCCGCGCGCACTTCGGCCGGCATGTTTGCATCCATGCGATAGCCATAGACTTCTCCGGAGCCTATCGGCCAGCACCAGATGTTGACCTGGGCTTTGGGAAGGCCCCGCAGAAAGATACCCGAATCGGCGTTGGGCCGCATTATGGTAACGACGTTGCCATCGTCATCAACGGCATGGCTGCCATCGGGGAATACAACCGGCATCGGGTAATCGCCGGAGGTTTCCTTGAAGCGCCATTCTACGTGCAACTCGAAATCGCTCAAGGATTCCTCGCTCCACAGGCTGCGATCGCCAGGGCCGATGGTGGGGTCGCAATCGATGACGCCGTCTACCACGGACCAGTCTTCGGGGGCTTCCGTTCGCCAACCGGTGAGATCCTCGCCGTTAAACATGGACACCCAGCCTTCCCCCTCGGGTTGGGCAGCTGCGGTCATGCCTACCACGAGCCCCATTGCCAACGCCAACACGCCAACATGCTTCATAGTCATCGTACATCCTCCTACATTCAGGTTTCTGCTCGTTAAACCAGTGACATCCTTCCTCGATACCGCGGAAGTGGAATCAGTGTACCTGATCCAGCCTGGCCGATTCCTACATGGCGCAGTCCACCTCCCCAGCATCCTCCGCCTGGCTTTGCCGGATTGGATCTGATGTGGTATATTTTGTATGGAGAACACTGTAACCGTCCTATCGAAGCGGATCAACAGGGCCGTGATGTGGCGGCTCGAAACGCATCGAGGGGCAAACACGTCAACAAGGAGGGTTTTGAATGTCGCGAGTAACTAAGTTGGTACCCGTTGCGGTGTTGGTAGTGCTTGTGGCGGTTTCTACCGTGGTCTTTGTCGGTTGTCCCCGTCCCCGGCCTACGCCGAAGTATGACCTGACCTTTCAGAATGCATCGGAAGTGGATGCCGATCTCGTAGAAGGGTTCATCCGCGCGGCTGGCGCTGCGAACTGGGGCGCCAATCAAGTCGGCGCGCCCCCGGTGACCCCGGGCAATAGCTATCGGGTCGTGGATATCGCTGAAGGCGTCTATGATCTGCGCGCTATCGTCGTTGTTCCGGACGATGATGCCGACGACATCGAACTCACAGCCGAGGCGTTGGATGTTCCCCTTGACGGGAATTCCTGGATTTGGACCCTGAATGCGGTGCAGGTTGCGGTGGGACAATACGATATCGAATCCAACCTCGCTATTGAATAGGAGACGGGTACTTTTCCCATAGCGGCCGAATTGACCAAAATAAAATGGTTTCGGCGAAAGCCCTCCAGCCGATTTCGGAGCGCTTTCGCCATCTTAATTTTAGATCCCGGCTTACCCTCTTAGCTTGGCGCGGATGCTCGCCCAAAGGTGGTCACGGTTGAGCCGGGCGATGTTTGACACCTTGATGTTTTTCGGACACGCCGCCTCGCACTCGTAATGGTTCGAGCAGTTGCCGAAGCCCTCCTCGTCCATTTTCTCGACCATAATGCGCACCCGATCCCACCGCTCGGGCTGGCCTTGGGGAAGCAAGGCCAGTTGGCTGATCTTGGCCGATACAAACAACATGGCCGATGCATTGGGACAGGCCGCCACGCAGGCGCCGCAGCCGATGCACGCGGCGGCATCGAAGGATTTCTCGGCGTTCGGTTGCGGTACCAGCATCGTATGGGCTTCGGGAGCTTGGCCGGTTCGTACGGTGATGTATCCGCCTGACGCGATGATGCGATCGAAGGCCGACCGGTCGACTACCAGATCCTTGATAATGGGAAACGCCTTGGACCGCCAGGGTTCGATGACGAGGGTATCGCCGTTTTTGAACTTGCGCATGTGCAACTGACAGAGGGTGGTCTCTTTCTCGGCTCCGTGGGCCTGTCCGTTGATCACCGCGCCACACATGCCACAGATGCCTTCTCGGCAGTCGTGGTCGAAGGCAATGGGCTCTTTGCCCTCCCGTTCGAGCCGTTCGTTTACCACATCCAGCATCTCGAGAAAGGAGGCGTCCGTACTGATGTCATGGGCCTCATAGACTTCAAAGCGGCCGGCATCCTGAGGGTTGGCTTGCCGCCACACCTTCAGCGTTAGATTGATCGTCTTTTCCATGGGCTATGCTCCTGAATCCGCCTCTTGCCGGCGGATGAATAGCTATTTGTAGCTGCGGGTGCTCGGTTTCACTTCCTCGAACTCGAGGGCCTCCCTGTGGAGCTTCGGCTTTTTGCCTACCTCCCCGTGTTCCCAAGCTGCCACGTAGGTAAACTCCTCGTCGTTCCGTAGCGCCTCGCCTTCCTCGGTCTGGTGTTCCTCGCGGAAATGACCACCGCAGGACTCCTCGCGGTGCAAAGCGTCGTGGACGAGCAACTCGGCAAACTCCAGGAAGTCGGCAACACGACCGGCTTTCTCGAGGCTCTGATTGAGGGTGTCCGCCGCGCCGGGCACGGTCACGTTTTCCCAGAACTCCTCGCGAATGGCCGGGATTTTTTCGAGAGCTTCGTTCAGCCCTTTCTTGTTGCGGGCCATGCCGCAGTGGTTCCAAAGCAGATGGCCCAGTTCGCGGTGGAAGTCGTCCACGGTACGTTTGCCGTTGATGGCCAACAGCTTTTGAGTCCGTTCCTGGGCTTGGGTCGCCGCTGTTTTGAATTCGGGGTGGTCCGTATCTACCTTTCCGAGTGATGTGGATCCGAAATAATGGCCCAGCGTGTAAGGAATAACAAAGTACCCGTCGGCGAGGCCTTGCATGAGTGCACTGGCCCCGAGGCGGTTCGCGCCGTGATCCGAGAAATTCGCCTCGCCCAATACATGTAGACCCGGTAGATTGCTCATGAGATGATAGTCCACCCATAAACCGCCCATGGTGTAGTGGGGGGCGGGGAAAATCATCATCGGTTGGGTGTAAGGGTCTTCTCCGACAATCTTTTCGTACATGTCGAAGAGATTGCCATAGCGGGCGGCGATGGTGTCCCGCCCCAACCGTTGGATGGACTCTGCGAAATCGAGGTACACCGCCATGCCCGTGGCGCCCACGCCCAAGCCTTTGTCGCACATCTCCTTGGCGGCGCGGGAGGCGATATCGCGTGGAACCAGGTTGCCAAACGCAGGATAGCGCCGTTCGAGATAATAGTCCCGTTCGTCCTCGGGGATGTCGTTGGCCGGGCGTTTGTCATCGGTCTTTTTCGGCACCCATATGCGCCCATCGTTCCGCAGGCTCTCGCTCATAAGCGTTAGTTTGGATTGATAGTCGCCATGAACCGGGATGCACGTCGGATGGATTTGGGTAAAGCAGGGATTGGCGAAGAAAGCGCCCCGTTTATGGGCCCGCCATGCCGCCGTTACGTTGCAGGCCTTGGCATTGGTCGAAAGATAAAAGACCGTGCTATAGCCGCCCGTGGCGAGTAGCACGGCATCGCCTGCGTAGGATTCGATGGCTCCCGTAATCAGGTTGCGACATACGATGCCACGGGCGTTGCCGTCGATGACGACCAGATCGAGCATCTCGCGTCGGGGATACATTTCCACGTTGCCCCGGCCGATTTCTTTCATCAGCGCGCCATAGGCCCCGAGCAGCAATTGCTGACCGGTCTGCCCCCGGGCGTAGAAGGTTCGGCTCACCTGGGCCCCGCCGAAGGACCGGTTATCGAGAAGCCCGCCGTATTCCCGGGCAAAGGGCACGCCCTGGGCCACGCATTGATCGATGATGTTGAGGCTTTCCTCGGCCAGGCGGTAGACATTGCTCTCGCGGGATCGGAAATCGCCGCCTTTCACCGTGTCGTAGAACAACCGATAGACGCTGTCGCCGTCGTTTTGATAGTTCTTGGCCGCGTTGATGCCGCCCTGAGCCGCAATGCTATGGGCGCGGCGGGGGCTGTCTTGAATACAGAACGCCTTGACGCGGTAGCCCAACTCGGAGAGGGTCGCGGCAGCCGATGCGCCGGCCAATCCCGTGCCCACCACCAGGACGGTGAACTTGCGTTTGTTCGCGGGGTTGACCAATTTCATGTCGGCCTTGTGCCGAGTCCAGCGTTCGGCGATAGGGCCGCCAGGGATCTTGGAATCTAAGCTCATATCACGCTCCTATGCCAATCGTGTAGTGTCGCACAATCATATAGATGGGTATGGCTGCATATCCGAGGGCGATCAACAGGCCCACAATCCGGCTTACGGTCTTCAGCACCGGTAGGACGTCGTCGTTCGCAAATCCGAGGGTTTGGATGAAACTCTGTAGCCCATGGCTAACATGCAACCCCACCACGCCAACCGCAAAGACGTAGACCACCACGCGCCAGGGTTGGATAAAGGAATTCCAGATCAGACCATAGAGCCCGAGGCTTTCCTCCGTTTCCGCCCCCGCCACGATGGTCGCTTCGCCATAGTGATCGCCAAAGGCGAAATCCGATAGATGCAACAGCAGGTAAACGGCGATCAGCAACCCCGAGTAGACCATGGTCTTGGTGGCGAAATCGGTTCCGCCCCGGTCGTTGCTAACAGCGTACCTTCCACTCCGGGCCGCTCGATTTTCGAGGGCTACCCACAGGGTGAAGCTGATGTGTACCGCGAACGTGAGGGCCAGTCCAATCCGGAACAGCCACAAAATCGGCCCAAGCTCCTGGAGTTTCTGGGCGTATTCATTGATTCCTTCGGGCGGGCCAAAGAGCAGCATGTTACCCGCGAGGTGGGCAAAGAGAAAGCCAATGAGCAGCAGACCGGATATGGCCACAATCTGCTTCTTCATGATGGAGCGTTTGAGTACCGAGTTTCCCATCAGTTCGTTCCTATTGTTTTGTTCCTGTTTGTGACGAATTGGGCCCTATTATGCAAAATTTTAACCGTATGATGCGTATCGCATTCAGGCGCTACGATCCGTCCTCGGCGGCGGAGTGGGGAAAGGCCCGGGGAAGCGCCCCTTCTTCGTCCAACGATTGCACCAGCGCGTTAAGGATGTACTCAAGGTCGTCCTCCGTCACATGGCTGTACCAGATGTTCTCGGGAAAAACCATGATATTGGGGCCGTCCTCGCAGCGATCGAGGCAGCCGGACTGGCTCACTCGGATGCGGCCCCGAAGCTTACGCTCCTTGACCATCGTCTTGAGGCGATCCCGCAGTTGGTGTCCGCCGCCGTCGGCGCAGCAGACCCGTTCGCCTTTCTCCCGTTGATTCGTGCAGACAAACACAATGCGTCGATGGGGAACCGGTCGTTTTTCCATGGCCTTGTCCATTCCTGCTTAGTTCCGAGCGCAACCCCCGAAAATACCCGTGGTGAGGACCGCTTAACGGGTTCATGAGCGATCCCAATCGTGAACAGCGCCACCCGTCTTGGCATTCCAAACTGCCAGGGCGTTGTTTCATGCGCATTTTACACATTTGGCCGCCATTGTTATAGTCGGGTGGGAATACACCCGGCCGTCACGACGTGTTTGCTAGGAAATGGAAACACGAAAACCCATCTACAGGAGGAAATCGAGATGAATCCGTTTGGCCGCATTTTGGTTGCGATGGCGTTGGTTGCCCTTGTTGTCCCTGCCGCCCCGGCCGGGATGGAGGAATACAAAGTCGACATTCTGCATTCCGCCGTGATGTTTCGCATCACCCATTTCGGCATCAGCTACACCTATGGCCGGTTCAACGAATTCGAGGGCGTCATCGCCTTTGATCCCGAAGACCGCTCGGAGGGTCGCATCGAGATGACCGTCGAGACCGCCAGCGTTGATACCAATGTGGAGGCCCGAGACGACCATCTGCGGGCGCCCGATTATTTTCATG
>PWNM01000480.1 GCA_003557825.1 Candidatus Hydrogenedentota bacterium
GGACAATGGCCCGAAGCCATTCATCCCGCCACGGGCGGGGGCTGTATGGGCGACGGCCACCATGTCTGGGCCGCCGCAGAGTGGCTGATTATGGTGCGCAATTGCTTTGTGCGTGAAGAAGGAGACGGTCTTATTTTGGGGTCGGGCATTCCCCAACGCTGGCTGGATCAGGACAAGCCGATTCGTTTTGGGCCGGCGCCGACTTCCTATGGCGCGGTGCGATTGAGTATCACACCGGCTTCCGAAACGCCTCCGCGGGTCGATTGGAAGGGCGAATGGCACGGCGATGCGCCTCCCGTTGAAATCCGTTTACCCGGGTTTACTCCCGTAAAGGTCACCGGCGATACCGATTCGATCGAGCTTACCGAAAAGAAAGCCTAGCCATGAATATCCTTATCTTTACCAACACGTATTTACCCCATGTGGGGGGCGTGGCCAGGTCGGTGGAGGCCTTTACCACGGAATACCGCAGACGCGGACACGGGGTATTGATCGTCGCGCCTGAATATCCGAATATGCCCGAGCATGAAGAGGATATGATCCGGATTAAGGCCATCGAAAATTTCAACGCCAGCGACTTTTCATTGCCATTGCCCGTCCATTCGCCCCTCAGGAAACGTATTGACGCATTCGGTCCGGATATCGTGCACTCGCAGCACCCATTTTTGCTGGGGATGACGGCGTTACGCGTGGCGCGCTCCCGGAAATTGCCTCTGGTGTTTACCCATCACACCTTATACGAACAATATACCCATTATGTCCCCGGCGATTCCGCTCCCGTTGAGCGGTTCGCGATCGAGCTTGCCACGCGCTATGCCAACCTAACCGATCGTGTTTTCGCGCCCAGTGAAAGCATCTGCGAACTCCTGCGCGAACGCGGCGTAACGACGCCGATTGATGTGGTTCCTACCGGTATCCACCCGGAAAAGTTTGCATCGTGCGACAGGATGGCCTGGCGAAATGAAAAAGGCATACCGGAAGATGCTTTTGTGGTAGGCCATCTTGGGCGTCTGGCGCTGGAGAAAAACCTGGAATTCCTGGCCCAAGCGGTGGCGGCCTTTGTCGCCGAGGTCCCCCATGCCCATTTCTTGGTGGTGGGCACGGGCCCCGCCGAAGATACCATGCGAGAAGCCTTTGCTCGGGCCGGAGCCGAGTCACGGTTACACAATGCCGGCATCTTGAAGGACCAACCATTGGTCGACGCGCTGCATGCCATGGATGTTTTCGCCTTCGCCTCCATGAGTGAAACCCAGGGTATCGTGCTAACCGAAGCGATGGCTGCCGGGCTTCCTGTTGTCGCTCTGGATGCCCCCGGCACGCGGGAAGTGGTGGCCGATCGGAAAAACGGCCGCTTGCTTCACGAAGCGTCCACCGAGGCGTTTAGCGCTGCCTTGCAGTGGTTGGAACGATTACCGTCCGACCAAATGCGTAACCTGAGAGAGGCCGCACGCGCCACCGCCGAGAGCTATTCCATCGCATGCACGGCGGACAAGGCCCTGGAAGCGTATGAAGAAACAATAGCAGAGCTAACAGGCCGGGTCGACAAGGATCAACAGGACTGGGAAACCATTTTCTCCTGGGTAGAAGCGGAGTGGTATGTTTTGAAAACCTTGGTTGGCGCATGTGGCATTGCAGTGAAATCCTTGTCCTCCGATAAAGACAGTTGAGTGGGTCATGATTGGTCAGCTTGAGGTCTTTTTCCGGCGGCTTCGACGCACTCTGAGCCGAAGCGTCTGGCTATCGCGGTTGTTGCAACTGCCCCCGGCGAAGGAGGAATCGGCCCAGCCGGGATTGCTCCTGATCCAGATTGACGGACTTTCAGAGTCTCAGTTTGAACGTGCCAAAGAACGGAATGAAGTACCTTTTTTGCAGCGGTTGATCGAGCGCGAGCATTACCACGTTCAGACGCTTTATTCCGGCCTCCCTTCAACGACGCCCGCCGTGCAGGCCGAACTGTACTATGGTGTAAAAGGGGGCGTCCCCGCATTTGGTTTTCGAGACCATGAATCAGGCCAGGTCTTTCGAATGTTTGAACCGACGGCGGCCGCGGAACTCGAGGAACGACATTCGATCAAGGGCGAGGAAGCGCTTTTAAAAGGCGGATGCGCCTATTTGATTAATTACGCCGGTGGAGCCGAGGAAACGCACTTTTGTCCATCCTCGCTGGGATGGGGACCGGCATTGCGCCAGGCGAGTCCCTTGGTGATTATGGTGTTTGTGCTGAGCAATATCTACAGTTTCCTGCGCATGACGGTTCTGGTGTTTGTTGAGTTTGGGCTGGCTATTGTGGACTTTTTCCGGGGACTTGTCGATAAACGCGACTTTATGAAGGAGCTGAAGTTCATACCGAGTCGGGTAGTCATTGCCATTCTAATGCGCGAACTTTGCGTAATTGGCGCGAAAATGGATCTATCGCGAGGCATGCCCGTCATTCATCTCAATTTTTTAGGCTATGATGAACAGTCCCATCGTCGAGGACCTGATTCGTCGTTTGCTCATTGGACGCTCAGGGGGATCGACGATGCAGTTGCACGCCTGTGGCGTGCAGCGAACCGGTCCGCTTGGCGTCACTACGACGTATGGATTTTTACGGATCATGGGCAGGCCGCGACTGTGGCCTATCAGAATGTACTGGGTTATTCAGTGGAAGAGGCTGTGACGGCTGTGTTTGCCCAATCAAGCGCGCAACCCGGCGATCGTTGCACCGCCTCCTCTAGCATTCAGACCCAGAGGGCACGGTTTGTCGGCGGACGGAAAATCCAGCGCCTCATTTCCGTTTTGGGCTCTCAGAATGACAATGCGGAAATTGGGAAACCCCTTGTCGTGGCTTTTGGTCCAGTAGGCCATGTCTACTCCCCAATACCATTGACCAGCAAGCAACGAAATTCCATTGCCCATGAACTAGCGCATACGCACAAGGTTCCCTTGGTGCTCCATCTGGAGAAGCCCGGTATTGTGCGCGGTTGGACCGACGAGGGGGAATTCCGTCTGCCTGAAGATAGCAGTACCTTGTTTGGGATGGACCATCCTTTTCAAGATGCCTTGGGCGATGACGTGCTGCGTTTGTGCGAGCATCCTGACGCAGGAGACTTTGTGCTACTCGGTTGGCGTGCAGGTATACAACCGATTACTTTCGCGATGGAAAACGGCGCCCATGGCGGCGCCGCCCCTGAGGAAACCAATGGTTTTGTACTCATTCCAGCCGATACAAGACTCCCGGAACGGGAACACGCCTATTTACGTCCAATCGATCTGCGTAGAACCGCGTTAGAGTATATGGGCCGCTCGGTCCGGAAAACCGAGCGATCCCGCCCGTCGACTGCGACCACACAGATGGATACTCTGCGTATTACAACCTATAACGTCCATTCGTGCCGCGGCATGGACGGCAAATACAGCGCTGAACGCATCGCTCGGGTGATAGCCCGCACCAATCCGGATGTGGTGGCATTGCAGGAAGTTGATGTGGGCCGCGTACGCAGTCATGGAAAGGATCAAGCCCATCTGATTGCCCAATACCTGGAGATGGAGTTCCATTTTCACGCCTCCATCCGCATTGAAGAGGAACATTACGGCGACGCCATTTTGTCCCATCTACCCATGCGCCTGGTGAAAGCCGGACCATTGCCGCGACTCGTTGATAGGCCCAACAGCGAGGAACGGGGCGCTCTGTGGGTGACGATTACGCTGAATGGCAAAGAGATACAGATCATCAACACCCATCTGGGGCTAAACCGACGGGAGCGGATGGCGCAAGTGGAAGCGTTGCTTGGAGGGGAATGGCTGGGGCATGAACAATGCACAGACCCTGTCATCCTGTGTGGCGATTTCAATGCAATGCCCTCATCTCGAGTGTATGCCCGGCTTTGTGAACGACTCCGAGACGCTCAAAACGTTACCCGCGGAGCCCAATCGCTGGGTACCTTTCCAAGTCGATATCCTACCTTACGGCTGGACCATGTTTTTGTAAGTCCTGGGATTAACGTGAGCTGCGTCAAAGTCCCTGAGACCGGATTGGCGCGTATCGCATCCGATCACCTGCCCCTGATGACCGAGATTCGTATATAGGCGGGACGAGTGCGCCGAATTGGGTCGTGCCGCCATTCGAACGAGCACCGGTAGCGGGAAATTGACAAGGGCAGTTTTGTATGGTATATTTCGTCATGTGGCGAAACAAGGAAATGAACATGCGTGAATTGATGTTTATCTTGAAGGCGTTGGCCGATGAGAACCGTGTCCGGGCGTTGAAGGCGCTCGATGGCCGCGAATTGTGCGTGTGCCAGTTGGTCGAGCTACTCGATCTGGCCAACTCGACGGTCTCGAAGCATATGGCCATTCTGAATCAGGCGGGACTGGTCGTCTCCCGGAAAGAAGGGCGCTGGGTGTATTACCGATTGCCCGACGAGACCGGTTCGCCGTTGGCTCGGATCGCCATACAGTGGCTTTTGACAACCATGGATGAAGTCGGCATCGCAGAAGCCGATATGACCCGGCTGGAGGAAATCCTCTGCTGTGAGAAGGAAGCGTTATGCAAGATGCAAGCGGCCCGAAAATGAACGTGTTGTTTTTGTGTACCGGCAACTCGTGCCGGAGCCAGATGGCCGAGGGTTGGGCGCGACATCTCAAAGGCGACGTGATTGAGCCCTATTCGGCGGGTGTGGCGACCCACGGGCTTAACCCCAATGCCGTAGAGGTCATGGCCGAGGCCGGCGTAGACATATCCGGCCATCACTCGAAGCTGTTGAGCGATTTGGACGGCGTGGAATTCGATTACGTAGTCACCGTCTGCGGCCATGCCCACGAACAATGTCCGGTGTTTCCGGGAAGGACAAAGGTCGTCCATGTTGGATTCGACGACCCGCCCAAACTGGCCGTCGACGCCGCCACGGAAGAGGAAGCCCTCGGCCATTACCGGCGAGTCCGAGACGAAATCCGGACTTTTATCGATACCTTGCCCGGAGCGCTCGAGGCATAGCGCCGTTTGTTTGACAAGGATTTACCCCTATGTGAGGGAATGATGTAAGGAAGGAGTGTCTTTATGAGCGTAACTACAGATCCGGAAGCCATTCGAGAAGCGGTTCGCGACGGATACGGACGTGTGGCCCGGGAAACCCAGGCCTGTTGCGGTCCGGAGGCATCGTGTTGCGGTGAATCGCCAGCTGATGCGTTGGCGCGAAAGTTTGGGTACGACGCCGCGGAACTGGCCCTGTTGCCCGAAGGGGCCAATATGGGGTTGTCGTGCGGGAATCCCACGGCCATGGCATCGTTGCGACCCGGTGAAGTGGTCCTTGACCTGGGCAGTGGAGGCGGATTCGATGTGTTTATCGCCGGACAAAAGGTGGGATTCACCGGTCATTCCATCGGCGTGGACATGACGCCCGACATTCTAGCCAAAGCCCGTCGCAATGCCAAGACCTACGCCGAACGGACCGGGTTCGGCAACGTCGAGTTTCGGTTGGGCGAGATCGAACACTTGCCCGTGGCCGACAACAGCGTGGATGTGGTCATCTCGAACTGCGTCATCAACCTGTCGCCCGACAAGCCGCAGGTGTGGCACGAGATCGCCCGGGTATTGAAGCCCGGTGGCCGCGTATCCGTGTCCGATATCCATTTGCTTCAGCCCCTGCCGGAGGCGTTGGCGGCCCGAATCGACGCGTTGGTGGGTTGCATCGCCGGAGCCGTACTGGTCGAGGAGACCGAGCGGATGATTGCCGAAGCGGGCCTGATCGATTGCGTACTCGAACGGGACAACGCCTTTGTCGAAGTGGCCACATCCAGCTCCGACCCCTTGCATCAAGAGGCGCTGAGCGCTTTGCCGCCAGGAACGACTACGGCGGACTACATCACCAGTTTGTATATTACGGCACGGAAGGCTGAATAGCGTTATCCCGCCACGTACATGACTGACATTCGTGTTTTCCAGGTCAGCATGGATTACAGGGCTATGCCCACGGAAGAAAAAGAAACAAAGCCGGAAGGAACTTTTTATGTCCGACAAACACTGTGAACCGAACCCGGCCAAAGGCCTGAATGTTTTTGAGAAGTATCTGACCATCTGGGTGGTCTTGTGCATCATTGGTGGCATCCTGCTTGGACGCATTGTGCCGGGCCTGGCCGAGTACCTGGACGGCATGGCCATTTTTGTGGACGATGCGCCGGTAGTCTCGATCCCCATCGCCATCGCCCTGTTTTTCATGATGTACCCCATCATGGTGAAGATTGATTTCGCGGAGGTGGTCAAAGCGGGAAAGACGCCGAAGCCCGTGCTGCTGACGTTGATCGTCAACTGGGGCATAAAACCATTCACCATGTTTGCCTTGGCGACGTTGTTTATGGGCTATTTCTTCCGCGACCTGTTGCCCGGTATGGATGTGCTTCCCGATGGCACGGAAGTTCCCCTCTACCGTGCCTATATCTCCGGGGCGATCCGGCTCGGCATTGCGCCCTGCACGGCCA
>PWNM01000363.1 GCA_003557825.1 Candidatus Hydrogenedentota bacterium
GGCATTCATCGGGCCGCAGCCGAAGGTCGATACAGCACTGCTGAATTGCTTATCGATCTGGGTTCCGAGGTCGATCCGGAGAACAACGCGGGGCAACGACCGCTCATGCTCGCCGCCGAGGCCGGTTTTGTCGATGTAGTCGACCTGTTGTTAGAGAAAAGCGCGGACGTCAATGCCCGCAATCGCGCCGATGAAACCCCGCTCCATGCGGCAACGCGCAAAGGTCACCTGGTCGTGGCCGAGTTGCTGCTGGATCGTGGCGCCGATATCAACGCCCGTGACGATCATGCGCGGACGCCGCTTCACCTGGCCGCGAGCTATGTGCAACCCGAGCTTGCGGCGCTCCTGCTTGAACGTGGCGCCGATCTAAACGCCAAAGATGACAACGGCTGGACTCCGCTCCATGGCGAGGCGGCCAATGGTCACGCCGATATGGTCAAACTTCTGCTCGATCATAACGCCGACATCAATGCCCGGAACAACGAAGCGCGTACGCCCCTTCATCTGGCTACGGATAACGGACACGTCGGTGTCGCTTCCATGCTTATTGAACGCGGCGCAGATGTCAATATCAAAGACCGGCACGGTTGGTCGAGCCTTCATGCAGAAGCAAAAAAAGGCCACACCGAGATGGTGAAGGTATTCCTATCCGCTCGGTCCGATGTCAATGCGCGCAACAACGAAGGTCGTACGCCGTTGCATGTGGCCGCCGAAGCAGGCCATGCGCCCATTGTTGAGCTGCTCCTGGATCGAGGCGTCGATGTCAACGCCCGCAACAACGAATCTTTCACTCCCTTGCATGTGGCCGCAAGCAATGGCCATGTCGCGATTGTCCGGTTGCTGCTTGCCAAGGCCGCCGATGTCCATATTAAGGCTTCGGACAACCGTACGGCCCTGTTTGGGGCGGCATCGAACGGCCATGGGGCGGTGGTCGAGGCGCTTGTCGCCCGCGGAGCGGATATCAACGCTGCGGATAATGATGGCTACACGCCGTTGCACTGCGAGGCCGCGGCAGGCAATCATGCCATGGTTCGGTTGCTCCTCGAACGCGGAGCCGAAGTCCATGCCATCACCAACGACGGATTGGCGGCCATTCATCTGGCGGCGGCGAGCGGACATGGCGATATTATCCTACTCTTACTTGACTATGGCGCCGACCTGAACATGGTTAATACCAACGGCTGGACGCCCCTGTATTTGGCGGCCCGTTCGGGACATGTCGACGTGGTCCGGCTCCTCATCGACCGGGGGACCGACGCCAATGTGACCAATGTTGAGGGATGGACGCCGCTGTTTAATGCCGCCCTCGAGGGGCACCTCGAAGCCGCCGAAATGCTGCTTCATAATGGAGCCGATGTCAACGCCCGCGACCACAACGGCTATACCCCCCTATGTGTGGCCGCCCGCAACGGGCAGACCGAACTCGTGCGGCTCCTGCTCCGTCACGGGGCCGACCTGCAGATCCGCGATAACAGCGGCTGGACCTCATTTCACATGGCCGCCGGCAACGGCCATGCCGAGGTGGTTTCCCTATTGCTCGAGGAGGGAGCCGACATTAATGCTCGCGACCACAGCGGCAGTTCGGCGCTGCATATGGCGGCCGGGAACGGCCATGGCGCCGTCGTCGAGTTGTTGGTTCAAAAAGGAGCCGAGGTCAATCTGCGCGACAACAACGACTGGGCTCCCTTGCACATTGCCGCTCGAAACAATCATAAGGAAGTCGTTTCCACCCTCATACGCCACGGTTCGGATATCGACGCCCGCGACAAGGACGATTGGACCCCCTTATATAAGGCCGCCTTCGAAGGTCGTCAGGGAGCGGTGAAGCTGCTGTTGCAAAACGGGGCCGACGTCAATGCCCGGACTGCCACCGGCTGGACCTTGTTGTGTATGGCGGCGCGGAACGGCCACCACGACGTGGCTTGCATGCTCCTTGAACGGGAAGCCGATGTGTCGGTTCCCGATGAAAACGGGATGACCCCACTCCACTTAGCTGTGATTGCCGGCGACCGACGGATGGTGGACTTGTTGCTCCAAGCAGGAGCCGGCGGCGAGCGGAAAGACGTATCGGGGGCAACCCCCCTGCATCTGGCCGCCCGAGAGGGCCATCTCGAGCTTGTCGAAATGCTCAGCGCCCACAAAGCCGACACCAACGTCCGGAACAACGACGGACACACTCCGTTATTCGAAGCAGTTAAACGTAACGACAAGACCGTAGCCCAGTTGCTCTGCGCCAAAGGGGCTGATCTGCATGTTCGCGACTGTGATGGACGCACGCCCTTGCACGAAGCGGCCATTCGGGGCAACGCCGAAATGGTTCGATTGCTCTGTTTTTGCGGAGCCGATCCCACCTGCCACGACAACGCCATGCGAACCCCGTTGCACGAGGCCGCGTATCGAAGCGATACCGACATGGTACGGTTCCTATGCGAAAACGGAGCCAATATTGGCGCAGCCGACCGGAATGGACGGACGGTACTGCATGAAGCTGCGCGAAAAGGCGACCGGACCCTGGCTTCGCTGCTGCTCGATTCGGGCGCTGCCATTAATGCCTGCGACAATAATGGCTGGACTCCCCTGCATATGGCGGCGTTCGAAGCTCATATGGATGTGGCTGTGTTGTTGTTGTCGCGAGGGCCCGATGTGAATGTCCGAACCAAGGATGGCCGCAATCCGTTGGCCATTGCTGCGGGACGGGGCCATGTGAATTTGATAAAGCTGTTGCTATCGGCCGGAGCCCAGGTCAATGCGCCGAATGCCGAGGGCTGGACGCCCATTCATTGGGCCGTGAAAAGCGGCAGTTGGGAAGCCTCGATGCAACTACTGGCCCATGGAGCCAATCCCGAGCACCGGACGGCTGACGGCCTGACCGCCTTTGAACGGGCCGAACAATCGGGCCATGACGGGCTCGCCCGACAATTGCGTCGCTTTACGGAAACCCGCGGCGTGGTTTCGTAAACGGAAGCAGCGCTTGCGGAAGTGCTGCATCATAATAGGTAAGACCCGTCAGGGATTTGAAACAACACTATGCTTGGAGTATACTGAGACCACAAGATGATGAGCTGGTTTCTGCGAAATCTGGTTCATCACGAAGGCAGAGGGGTACGTGGAACTAGCTGGCCGCACACGGGGGCTATGAGACCTTCCAGGCCATTCAAAAAAGGTTATTTCCGTTCGGCATCGCACTTAAACCGGCTACAGAACGGATTTGGTAAGGAGAAACGCATAGTGCCTTCGGGCGTGTTGCCCAGAGGAAGCGGCGTAGAGGAGGGATGACCACCATGAGCGTTACCAACACCAGTCGCCCCGCACCGGCTCGTACGGCCCTGGAATCCATTGCAGCCGATATCACGCAGCGGGTCCGGGAAACACGGGAAAAAATCAGCGAACTCGAGAAGAACCGATCGGCGCTGGCAGCTCTGATCGACAGTCGCGTCAAGAACGGGGCGCTTTATGGGGCCTCCTATCCCCAGGAAGCCCGCGACGTGGACCGGGCCGAACTGAGCCGCCGCGATCGCGAACTCGAGGACCTCGTCCAAATGGTCGGCGTATTGCAGCTTGAATTGCGCCGGGTCGACCGTGAACTCGCCCTGGTGGGCATGAGCGAGCATGTCTCCGAGTTGGAACGTATCAACACCAAGGTGGGACCCCTCGGAGGTGATCTTATCAACTCCTGGAACCAGATCCTGGAGCTGGTGGTAGACCTGATGGAATATCAGGAAGCCCATCAACGGACGGTCGCGCGGCATAAGCAGGACTCCGAGGATTTCGAGCGCGAATATGGCGAACCATGCACAATGCTCCCCGGTGGGACCATACCGCAAGATGCCACTCTGGCCTTCGACATTTACGAATTCTGGGACAAGGCTCGCGACACCTTCAAAGGCATGCCCTCGCCGGATCTTCCCCGTCGATTTGGGCTTTCCCTTGCGGACTATCCGCAACTGCGACGCTACGCCGAGCAGCAACGGGCCACCCATGATATCGATGAAAGCGGAGAAGAAGCCTCACAGCAGACTCAAGAAGCTGGATCCGAGGAATCGACTGGCGATACCGAAGCGGTATAGCCTCTATCCTATTATCCAAAAGAACGGCGGCCCTGCTTTCCCCCGAGAAAGCAGGGCCGCTTTGTGCTGGCCGGATGTACCGCCGAGTGTTTCCCCCCTGTTCGGAGTACACGCTTTCAGATCAGGTTCCCCAACCCACATCACAGCAAAGCGTACACTCCGAACAAGGCCACCGGCAGATCGCGATGCCGCCTCCGTCATCGCTTGGATACGGCACCCCCATTTCCCCCTAGTAGTGGATAATGTCGTTGCCTTCCGGGTTGCACTTATCGTAGAAATAGTTCACGGGCGGCACGTTTATCGCAAAGGCCTCCGTGACCCCATGGGCGATGTTCACCGTCTTGCACAGCAAATCGGCAAACATATTGGCTTTGATCGGTTTGGTCCGTGTAACAACGCGCAGGTGCTGCATGGTAATCCGCTCCTTCTTCCCTCGTTGACCCAATACTTCCAGCGTACGATTGCGTATATTGAAATCTTGTAAAGAGTTTACTTGATTTTGCTTGTTTTGTCAACATGGCGCTGTCGGGCATAGCGATATGGGAGGGACGACATCGGATCATGGTAGGGGAGAGGCCAAGGCCTCTCCCCGTAATGGAAATCGGTGATGCTCCGATAAATGGTCGTTGAACGCTTTATGGAATCAAGCTTGGATCATCCTACCTCACCGACACAGACCGTCACGTCCAGGGTGCGGGTCCCGCCGTTCTCCGACCATGCCCGGAACTCGATATCACGGCAACCGTCGTTGGCAAACGTCAAAGGTTCGAAGGTCCAGGTGACCGTCCGGCTTCTCCCTTGCACGATGTTGCCCAATGTGAAATCTCGAAGCGGATTACCAAAGGAGTTGGTGAAATCCATCGTCACACCGTCTTCCCGGGTGGTGCGAACATCGACCAAGCGGAAACCGGGGGACGCCGTATTTTCGATGTGTACGCCCGATAGGATGTACGACGGATTTGATACCGTGGTTTCAACCTCAAAGGTTTCTCCACGCTCCACGGCCCCGGTGGGTGCGGAGGAAGCAAAGAAATTCATGTTCGGACGCGTATCGCCTCGGATAACTGTTGCGGCAATCCCCACCGGAAGGGAATAGCCGTGCCAGAACTCGTGGGGCGCGTAATACGGCACCGATTTCATGCGCCAGATTCCGGCGGCGGGACGGTCGACGATTAGGTAGAGCACGTTATCGACCCAAGACCACGCGCGGTATTGGCTCGAAGGTATATTATCCCACGGATCCTCGGGTGCCTTGCCCGGATTGTGCCGTAGCCAAAGCTCGAGGTCCCACAGCCGTTGATCGGTAGCTCCGGCGCTCGCCGGCGGCTCGTCCCACGTCATCACCACCACCAGGCGATGGGTGTTTTCCGGAACCTCGATATCGCGGTAGGCGTAATTGTTGCGATGCACCTGGCGCCACGCCCAATGGCCTCGCCACCCGTTGGGGTTGTCCCGCTTCCAGTGGGCCTTATAGGCCGAGAGCCGGCCCAAGCCGTAGCTGTTGGCTTCGCTAAGGGTCGTGTCGTCGTCATGCAAGATGGATGTGGCCATGAGCCAGGCGCGCAACAGCATGGGCCGCCATTGGAAGCTGGGATAATGCTGCATGACCGACGCGGCGGTTCCAGATACGTGAGGAGCCGCCAGACTGGTCCCCGTGGATGTATGGTATCCGTCTCCACTGAGATGGGAGGCGCCGGTGATCCACCGACCCGGCGCAACCAGATTGGGCTTCATGCGGTCGTCCGACGTGGGGCCCCGACTGCTTGATGTCCAGACCCGTCCCACTTGTTCAAAGCCCTTTTGCCGCACGTTTCCGACGGTCATGGCCGTCTTGGCCGGGCTGGTAATGGTTCCGGCTCCCGGACCGGAATTCCCCGCCGAAGCGACATAGAACTGGCGATCGTTCCAGGCCATGGCGTCCATTTTTCGGGTTTGGCCATCGAGATCTCGGCCGCTGTAGTTTACGATCTGAGCCTCTTCGCCGGCCAACCACTCCATGGCGTCATTGTTCCAGGCCGAGTTACCCGAACCAGACGAGTTAAAGATCTTGGCTCCGCGAATGCGGTAGCTGGATGAACCGCCTATGCCCGGCGCGACGCTACGAAAGCGGCTGTCGGCAACGCCCAGACCGGCGGCAATGCTGAGGACGAAGGTGCCATGGCCGTTTTGATCATGCCAAACGCCTGCGTCGTCGTTGGTGAAATTCATGCCCAAGCCCCACTTGTGGAGGTCCTGGTGCATGGTGGGCGAGGCGGTTCCTACGTTGAACCCCGAGTCCATGATCCCGTAGGTGATCCCGGATCCATCGTAAACAGGGCGAATGTAGTCGGCCCCCCCGGTGGGCGCGCCC
>PWNM01000559.1 GCA_003557825.1 Candidatus Hydrogenedentota bacterium
ATGTGCGAAGACGGCAGTTTCGCGCAAGTGGGGGAAGTGGGTGAGATCGTTATCCGGGGTCACAATGTGATGAAGGGGTATTACAAAAGGCCTGTGGTTACGGAGGAATCCATTGTCAACGGGTGGTTTCATACGGGCGACTTGGCCAAGGTCGACGAAGACGGCTATTTCTATATCGTAGACCGCAAGAAGGACCTGATAATCTGTGGCGGCCAGAACGTCTACCCCCGCGAGATCGAGGAAGTGTTATACGGTCATCCCTCCGTCGCCGAAGTCGCCGTGGTCGGCATACCCGATGAGGCACGGGGCGAAGAGGTTAAAGCTATTGTATCGTTGAAACAGGGGGCAAGCGCCACGCCGCAGGAGCTTCAGGAGTACTGCGATGAACGCCTGGCCCAATTCAAAGTTCCCAAAGTGGTCGAGATCCGATCCGGGCTCCCAAAAGGGTCGACCGGCAAGATTCTCAAGCAGGAACTCCGCCGTGCATAACAGGCCATCGGTGTCTATAAGGCCATGTTGAAGAGCGCATCGAGCATGCGGTCGACCGTGGTGACGACCCGGGCCGAACCTTCGAATGCCCGCTGATAGGCCATCATAAAGGTGACCTCTTCGTCGATGGAGACGCCGCTTATCCGTTGACGTCGTTGGTTGTAGTCTTGGGTGAAAGTAGTTTCGGTTTCGAGTTTGACCCGATTGTTGCGGGCCTCTACTCCGAGTTTGGCAACGGTGGATTCGTAGAAATCGTTGATGGACGAGGAATCGTTGTCCAAGACCATTTTGTTGCGCACATCGGCCAGGGCAAGGGCAGCGCGATTATCGCCCACTTCCTCGGGATCGGGAGTAAAGCCCGAAGCCAGAAGCCCTGGATCGTTGATGATGTCGGGATTAACCGCGATAGTTCGCGCATTATGTCCCGTAAATAACCCGTTGAGCCCAAGGGCGGTCAACACGCCCGAAGTGTCATTGGCGAACGCAATGGAGTGCCCCCCGGACACCTCGATGGAGAACGTTTCCCCGTCGGGGTTAATCACAGCGTTTATTTCACCAATGCTATTCAAAGCTGCGACGATGTCGTCCAAGGAATCGGTGGCGGGATTGACCAGAATCTCTTCGTCGCCCACCTGATTACCGTCTGCATCATAGACCAAAATCCGGAAACTGCCGTCCTCGATGCCAAAAGGCAAGCCGGCATCCTCGAGTACGTCGCCCGAATTCGAAACCGGATTCGTGCTCGAAATGGTACCGGTCCAGTTCACCAATCCGTTCGCCTGGCTATGGATACCGTTGATCTGTTCGATTAAGGATGCAGTGAGGGTGTCGATGCGATCCATGAACGCCGGGATGACGGTATCGCGCATCTCCAATGCCGCGAATAACTCACCGTCACGGAGTTCTACGGTCCGGTCTGTATCGGCAAACCGAACTTCAAGCAGGTCGCCCCGCCGCTCATCCATGTCCGGATTCGCAACAAATTCAAGTTGCCGTGCTCCGGCCTGGTCGATCAACACCTCGGGACCAATCCGGACCGTAATCCGACCGTCTGCCAGTTCTGTGGTATTGATATTAACCAGTTTGGCCAGTTCGTCCAGGGTCCGATCCCGCTAATCCCGAAGATCATTGGCGGATTTACCCCCGAGTTCGGCTTTCTGGATCAACCGGTTCGTCTCGGCGATTGAGTCGGTTAACGCATTGATCTCGGGAACGAGGCTCTTGATCTCGTCGTTTGCATTGGTGCGAAGCCTGTCCATGCGGCTGTATAAATCGTTGATCGTCTCCGCCATGGAAATGGACTCCTCCACGGCGATCTCGCGGACCGCGTAGCTCTCAACATTGTTGGCGAACTCGTTCATGGCATCGAAAAAGACATTTAACCGTACCCCCAACCCCGAGTCGGAAGGTTCGAGAAATGCATCTTCAATGCCCTTATAGTAGCGGGATTGGATTTCCGCCGTGCCCAGAGCGCCGACTTGTTGGCGATAGGTTTCGTCCAGAAAAGTATCGCGCACCCGGCGAATATCGGTCACCTGCGCCCCACGGCCCAGGTTGCCGTATGGGTATTGAATCGGAGAGAAGGTATCCACCTTTACCCGTTGGCGGGAATACCCTTCCGTTTCTGCGTTTGCGATGTTGTGGGCGGCCGTATCCATTTGGACGCGGCTGACAAACATCCCCGAACGAGCAATATCCAGTGCGCTGAACAGGCTACCCACGATAAACTCCTTTTACTAGTCGATTTGACCTTACGATTCCCGGTACAGTTATCGGCATATTGGCAGAAATGCTTTATCCGCGGGAATGCCAAGGCATTTGTTCCTGTTTGATGGGGCAGCAACACGGAGGAAAACCCATGGCTCATACAGTGTGCCTGATTCCGGGGGACGGGATCGGACCGGAAGTGGCGGAGGCGGCTCGGGCCGTTATTGATGCAGCAGGAGCATCCATTGAATGGATTTTGCTGCCTGCAGGGGCGGCGGCCGCCGAGGAATATGGCGAAGTGCTGCCCGCCATGACCCTGGATGCCATTTCCACCCACCAGGTCGCCCTTAAAGGACCGGTGACGACGCCTATCGGCAAAGGGTTTGCCAGCGTCAACGTCCAACTGCGTAAAAAACTCAATCTATACGCAGCGGTGCGGCCTGTACGGTCTATGCCCGGCGTCAAAACGCGCTACGATGATGTTGAGCTAGTGGTGATCCGGGAAAACACGGAAGGTCTCTACTCGGGGATCGAGAACGAGATTACCGACGGTGTCGTGACCAGCCTGAAAGTAGCTACGCGAAAGGCCTGCACCCGAATCGCCCGGTTCGCTTTTAACTACGCCCGCGAACGAGAACGAAACCGGGTGACGGTGTTTCACAAGGCCAATATCATGAAAGTCTCCGATGGACTATTCCTTGAGTGTGCGCGGGCGGTTCATGAGCAGGAGGCCTCAAATGTCACCTACGACGAGCTCATCATTGACAACGGCTGTATGCAACTGGTTCGGGACCCGTCTCCGTTTGATATTCTGTTGCTTGAAAACCTTTATGGCGACGTGGTGAGCGATCTGTGCGCCGGATTGGTGGGGGGGCTGGGCGTGGTTCCAGGGGCAAATATCGGCGACGATTGCGCTGTTTTTGAAGCGGTCCACGGTAGCGCGCCGGACATTGCCGGAAAGGATCTAGCCAATCCATTGGCCCTCATCATGAGCGGGGTAATGATGCTTAATCACATCGGCCAGATCGAAGCGGCGGACCGAATCAAGGATGCCTATAACGCGGTCTTGGCCGAAGGAAACACCCAAGAACGAACCCGCGATATTGGCGGTACCGGCGGCACTAAGGCCTTCACCCAGGCCTTGATCCGGCGTATCGAGGCGGGGTAATGGGGCGGTTTTCCGGGAAGACGTGCTTCATCACCGGCGCTTCATCCGGTATTGGGGCCGCATTGGCGCGAGCCTTGGCCGCCGAAGGGGCCAATTTGGGCTTAGCGGCCCGTTCACAGGAGCGGCTGGATGCCGTGGCGCAAAGCATACCGGATCACGCATCGCGTGTGGTTACGGCTGTGTGCGACGTAACCCGGCGGTCCGAGGTCGACGCGGCCGTTTCCGCCACGGCGGACAGATTCGGCGGCATCGACGTGGCCGTGGCCAATGCGGGATTTGGGGTGAGTGGCCGATTCGAAAAACTCACTACCGAAGATTTCCGTCGCCAGTTCGAACCCAATGTCTTCGGCGTCATCGAGACCGCCTACGCCGTGTTGCCCTATCTGGAGGCATCCAAAGGCTGCTTGGGATTGCTGGGGAGCATCCTGGGGCGCATGGGAATCCCTGCTTCGACTCCATATTGCGCCAGCAAATTCGCCGTATGCGGATTGGCCGAATCGTTGTATTACGATCTTGCGGATAAAGGCGTTGCCGTAGTCTGCATCAATCCCGGCGTGGTGGACAGCAACATTCGGCGCACGAGCAATGACGGCGAGGTGCATCCCGATGCCCCGGATCCGGCCCCGTCACTGTTGATCGTGCCCACCGATAAAGCCGCCCGAGATATTGTGAACGCCCTTCATCGTCGACGGTTCGAGGCGGTAATCACGGGACATGGCAAGATTATGGTCACCTTGGCGCGGCACTTTCCGCGGACGTGGCGGTTTTTCATGCGACGTATGAGCGCCGGGAACATGGATTCGGTGGAAAAACGAAAACGGGGCGACCTATCTCCCTAATGCCGGGGCCGCATCGCGCCTGGGAATCTCGAATCGGTCGATGACAGTGCCATCAATACGCCGAGCAACCAGTTCCATAACGTCTTCCCGGACATGAATGACACAGAAATGATACCGGGTCTCCGTAGCAACCGTTTTCGGTCCTGTTTCAGGGACGAACCATAACAGCACGCCGCCGCCGCCCGTGATCACGTGGTGCAATCCATCGATCAGATGGCGCTCATAGGCATGGACATGACCGGCGAGCACCAGGTCAACGCCGTATTCCTGAAAGACGGGTAGTAAGGTCTCCAGTCGTTCAGGCTCATCGTAGCGGTCCCGAGGGTCGTAGGTCATTAGGGGGCGGTGAAACGAGGCTATGACAAAGCGCGCGTCTTCTGCATGGGCCTCCAGATTGGCCCTCATCCATTCATATTGCTCGGAGCCGGGTGTTAGATCATGTTCGGTAGACAGTATCATGAAATGAACGCCGGCGTAATCAAAGCCGTACCAAAACTGGTCGCCGCCGTAGTCGAAATACCGCACGAAGTAATCCGTGGTACGTCGGACCTCGTGATTTCCAACGGCGATCATGTAGGGGCGTGTGGCGGCCAAGGGCTGAATCTGTCGCAACAGCAGTCGCCATTGCCAGCCGTAGCCTTCGTCTGGGTTCTCGACGATGTCGCCGGTATTCAAAATGAAGCGGTATCCGTCTTCGGGCTCGTAGCGCAGCATGGCGTCCACCACCCGGCGATGCATGGTGATGCCGGACCAGGGGCGATTGTCGCCATAGGCCGCAAAAGCGAAATCCACATCCTCCTCCGGCGCGGTGCGAAACGGATAAAACGTTGTGCCCAAGGCGGGAACGCGATACCGGTACGCCGTATCGGGCGCGAGGCCGTCCACGACCACCCGATGAAACCGCCCCGGCTCTTGACCGCCTTCGATGGAACGCAGTTCGCCGCCGGTATGCTCAATTTGCACCCGGCTGGAATGGGGAGAGGCTGTGGTCCACGCGATGGTAATTGTGTGGCGGGGATCGTCACTCCAGTAAATATAGGGTCCATCGTTGCCCGGCTCTTCATTCCAGGCCCGATATGCAGCGGGCGCATGCCAGATCAAAGCAAGCAGAACAAGATAGGCGACCATCGCGATACGCCGGTGGCGTCCACGTGGTACGGTCATCCAGATAAACGCCAGGATAGTCGGGATGACTCCGATAGCGCCGAATAGGATCATGGGAACGGCAAAATAGATCCCGTAAGGAAACCACGAAAAGAACACCGCTCCAATGCCGATGCCCAGCAAGAGCCAAAATACGAGGTATCCAAACCAAAACCGTGTCGCGGTGCGTGTCATGGCAGCATCCTTAACGTCAAAAACGACTCAGCTTTAGCCGCGTTTTGTCCACAATTGGCGGTCCATGTGGGTGATATATTCGGTCCATTCCTGTTGTCGTTCCCGCGCCTCATCGACGAGGCGTTCGGTAGCGTTGGCCTGGGCGCTTAGATTATCGATGTGGTAGAGCACTACCGCTTCCATCGTCTTGGGAAGCACCGCCGACCCGTTGGCGTACTCGCCATGATGAGCCAGTATGCAATGGGCCAACTGCATCTCGAGGGTCTGCGGAAAGCCCTCGATGCGGCGCGCCGCGTCGCGAAGCATCTGCGTTCCAATAATGAGATGCCCCAGCAGTTTGCCTTCGGTGGTGTATTCCACACAAAGATCCTGACTCATTTCGTCCACCTTACCGATGTCGTGGAAGAATATGGCCGTCAATAGCAGATCCCGGTCGAGGGCAGGAAACAGCTCGCACACCGTCTCGGCGATCCGGGACATTTCGTAGCAATGCTCGATGAGGCCCCCGCTGTAGGCATGGTGCCAGCGTTTGCCGGCAGCGGCCCCTTCGAACCGGGCCATCAACTCATCATTCCCGGTAAACTCGCGAAGCAGCTTAACCAACCATTCGTTCTGAATGGTTCCTACCAACTCCCGATATCGGTTGGCTGTATCGGAGATATGCTCGGGCACGTAGACCAGATCGTCGTTGTCGTATTCCTCCTTGCGAAGGGGGAGAACCTGATCGACGCGAACCTGCAGCCGGTCCTGATATCGGGTAATGTTGCCTCGTACGTTGACCACGTCGCCCACCTCAAACATTTGGGCAATGGAGGCCGCGTTGTTCCACAATATTCCGCCAATCTCACCGGTTCGATCCTTAAAGACCATGCC
>PWNM01000034.1 GCA_003557825.1 Candidatus Hydrogenedentota bacterium
CCGGAGGACCTGATTGGCGTGGCCGTTTGGCTGGCATCAGATGCCGCCCATTTCGTCACCGGGATTATTGTCCCTATTGATGGGGGGTTCAGCGCTTTTTCGGGCGTATAGCAGGTTAAGTAAAGCAGAATGAGCGGCGATATATTGCGCCGATAGATGAAGGGGAACAACAACATGAGCGATACAGTCGAGAGCCTTAAGGGACATAAACCGAAGCACGAGTATCTAATTGCCATCGATTCCGATGGATGCACCTTTGACACAATGGAAATAAAGCAGAAGGAATGCTTTATCCCGAACCATGTGAAATACTGGGGGCTGCAAGCCGTATCAAAATATGCTCGTGCCGCGGCGGAATTCGTCAATCTGTATAGCCATTGGCGGGGCCAAAACCGTTTTCCTGCGATGCTCAAGGTGTTTGACCTGCTTGACGATTGGGACAAGGTCCAGGAGCGCGGATTCAAGTCGCCCGAGGTACCCAATCTCCGGCGTTGGGTCGAGACGGAAACCAAGCTGGGAAACGCGGCGCTTGAGGCATATTGCCGTGAACATGATCATGCCGATATGCATCAGACGCTTGCGTGGAGCAATGCCATTAACGCCACGGTGTCCGATATTGTGGACAAAGGGTTGCCCCCTTTCCCCCATGTATGCGAGTCGCTCGAGAAAGCCCAAGACAAGGCCGATATGCTCGTATGTTCGCAGACGCCCACCGAGGCCCTTGTACGCGAATGGGAAGAACAAGGCATCGCCGAGTTCGTCTTCGCCATCGCCGGGCAGGAACTGGGTAAAAAAGCCGAGCATATTGGCTTTGTATCGGAAGGCCGGTATGAGAAGTCCAAGATGCTAATGATTGGAGATGCTTTAGGTGATCTGAAGGCCGCCCGTGCCAACGATGCGCTGTTCTATCCCATTCTGCCCGGTGAAGAAGAACGATCATGGGAACGGCTATACGAAGAAGGACTGGACCGGTTCTTTGCCGACAATTATGCCGGGTCGTATGAAGAGGAACTTGTTAGAGAGTTCGAAGCCTATCTACCCGAGACGCCGCCGTGGAAGCGGTAAACCGGAGGCGGGGATTGACGTGATACGTTCAGATGGCTGTAATAGCGGTATCTTGGCCAGTGTGGGGCGCTCCTTCTGTGAAGTCGCAACTATCCGAAAAGGGATTGAGGCGGGCGCCCTAAACTACCGGTTGGCCTTGGGATTGCGTGATCGCGACCATGTAACTGATTTTCGTCATGTTCGCGCCGCAGCATCGGAGGCCGGTGTTAACGTTCGGGTACTCCTTGATCTACCCGCAAGTCGGCCGCGGATCGGCTACATGGAAGACAAAGCATTTCGTGTCGGTGACATGGTCTGGATTATCGATGCCGAAGAGGTGGACCCCGGTGATCCAGGCGCCATTCCCTTGCCGGGTCTGCGACATCATGTTGATCGACTCCATCCCGGTGATCGGGTGGTGTTTCGCGATGGTCGACAAATTTTTCGGATCACCACCATCAACGAGGGCCGACTCGAAGTCGAGTGTTTGGCGGCCGTTGAACCACTCTCAGCGTCGAACGGATGTTCGTTTCCCGATAGCGGGGCGGTTTTCGAGCCATTGACCACTGAGGATCGGGAATGGCTCGAGCGAATGGCGTCGGAGGGATTGTGTCCGGATTGGGTAACCGTGTCATTGGTGGCGGAACAAGAACAGGTTTGGACCGTTCGCAACTGTCTTGACGAGCTCTGGCCGGAGGGGTCCATACGGATAGTACCCAAAATTGAAACTGCCTATGCTGTGGACAATTTGGCGGCTATCCTCGACGTGGCGGACGGGGTGTTGCTTGGTCGCGGCGATCTGGCTTTATCGGTACCGCCGGAACGGTTGCCTCACATTCAGATGCGGGTCGCTCAAGAGGCCCGTCGGGCAAACAAAGCGTATATGGTTGCCACGCAGGTCTTCGAGCGTTTTGCCGATAGCGGCGCCATATACCGCGCTGAGCTGTCGGATGTGGCGCTCATGGTCCGTCAGGGAGTCGATGCGGTGACGTTATGTCAGGAAACCAGCGATAGCCGCTATCCGATTGCTACTATAGACCTTGTCCGCCGGATCATCGAGCAGGAGTCCAAGATACTACGGGAGTCGTGAACGCCATGGGTGGACCATTCGAGTATGGGAACCAGGCAGCGTGCGCAGCATTGCGGCCCGTGCTCATTCGAGTTCGAGACATGGGTACGCTGGTGGCGGTCTACCGCAATCCTGACGAGAAGGGATGTTTCTCCGTGGGGTATGTCGTATCCATTGGCCGATCGGATTTTACCCTCCGGTGCGTATCGCCAGGCGGTGAAGAAGATGGCGCCACGACGTGCTTTATCACCGATGTGTACAAGGTAACTGAGGAAAGCCGCTATCTTGGCCGCATACAGCACCTTATCGCCCGACGTGGGCATGTATTGGGTGAATCCCTCGAGGCAGCCTATGAGCCAGAAGTGTCAAGCTGCTTCATTGAGGAATTTAAGCGGGCCAAACATCTTAAACAGGTGGTGGCGGTGGTGCTGAGACGTGCGCCCGAGGCCCTGATAGCCGGATTCGTCGAGCACGTTTCGGAAGGTGCGGTTCAGATCGCCGAGGTGACCCACGAGGGCGAACCCGATGGGCGGACTACCTTTCGAACCGACGATATCCTTCGACTAGACCGCAATGATCGCGATGGCCAAGTGTTGGCGTTGTGCTATCGTCACCGAACCCATGTCGCGTCGTAGACCCCCAATATCGTGAGGAGCATCATGCGTCAAATACTTGCCGATGAAAACATCCCCTATGTGCGAGAAGCCTTTGCCGAACTCGGCGAGGTGCGTACCATGCCTGGACGGGATATGAGCGCTGCCGACGTGCGTCATACGGACCTGTTACTCGTCCGGTCGATTACGAAGGTGAATCGTGACTTGTTGGAGGGCTCGGGAATACGTTTCGTCGCAACCGCGACCATCGGCGAGGACCACATCGACAAAGATTACCTCAATGAAAAAGGCATTGCCTTCTCGAGCGCCCCCGGCTGCAACGCCAATAGCGTAGCTCAGTATATCACCTGCGCCCTTAACGAACTGGCCAAGGCGAATAGGTTCGCCTTTAAGGATATGCGTCTGGGGATTGTGGGTGTCGGGAATGTGGGCTCCCGCGTGTACCGGTGCGCCAAAGCTCTCGGCATGACCTGTTTGTTGAATGATCCCCCCCTTGCTCGCAAGACGGGCGATCCTAAGTATCGTCCAATTGAGGAACTCTATGACTGCAACATACTCACCCTTCATGTGCCTCTTACCAAGGAAGGGCCGGATGCCACAGCCCATTTGGTCGACTATGGGTTTCTTCAGCGATTGAAACCGGGGGTTATGTTGATCAATACCTCTCGCGGACCGGTGGTTGATGGGAAAGCGTTGCAAAGGGCGCTGGATGAAGGCCACGTCCGTGCTGCTGTGCTTGACGTATGGGAAGGGGAACCCAGTGTGGACGTGGAGTTGTTAAAACGCGTGTTCATTGGAACGCCGCACATCGCGGGCTATTCATTCGATGGAAAAGTAAACGGTACTCGGCAGATTTACGAAGCTGCCTGTGCCTTTCTTGGGGTTCCTGCGACATGGGATCCGGCCCCCCTCCTCCCCTCGTCTCCGTGTCCCCATATGACCGTCGATGGAAACGCCGCTATCATGGATATCCTGCATCAGGCCTTGGTTCCCATCTATGATATACTCGGCGATGATGCGGCCATGCGGCGTCTGATTGACCTCCCCGAAGCTGAACAGGGAGCATTCTTTGACCGTTTGCGCAAGGAATATCCGCGCCGCCGCGAATTTCACAATACGCGAATCAAGGTTTTGCCGGAAAATCGCGCCGTGGAAAACGTCCTCGAAGGTGTTGGATTTTCCCTTGATTTGTAAAGAAGATTGCCGAAGCGGAAGATTTTCAATATGAGTTTATCGCCCCAACCCATGCAACATATCGACCTAACCAACGGCTTAAGCGAAGCCGATCTTCAAGCGTTTACCGCCCGGGCGTTTGAAAATGAACCCATCGACGGGAAACGAATCCTCTTTATCATCCCGGATTCAACGCGCAGCATGCCCATGCCTGGCATCTTCCGTGCATTGTTCGAGACCGTTCATCCCCGCGCCGCCCAAATGGATTATCTCATTGCTCTGGGTACTCACCCCCCCATGCCCGATGAGGCCATACATCGCCATTTGGGCATTACTTCCGATGAACGAACGGGCCGGTATGGTGATATTGGGATATACAACCACGACTGGCGCAATCCGGATATGTTGGCCCATATCGGAACTCTAAGCGCGGATACCATCGGCGAATTATCCAATGGGCTGCTGCGACAAAAGGCCGATGTACTGGTCAATAGGCGGATTTTCGACTACGACCTGGTCTGCATTGTGGGCCCTGTGTTCCCTCACGAGGTGGTTGGGTTCAGCGGAGGTAACAAATATTTTTTCCCGGGCATCGCCGGTGAAGAAATTCTGAATCTATTTCACTGGCTTGGCGCTCTGATCACCAATCCCGTCATTAATGGCGTAAAGGATACTCCCGTCCGTGCAGTAATCAACCGAAGCGCAGACCTCATTACCGGCATCGAGAAGCGCGCGTTATGTCTCAACGTGATGAGCCGCGACTGTAAAGGCATCTTCTATGGAACGCCCGAGGAGGCCTGGAGTGCTGCCGCCGACCTGTCGGCCCAGACCCATATCGTCTACAAAGATAAGCCCTTCCAAAGCGTCTTGGCCGTAGCGCCTGCCATGTATGACGATATCTGGGTGGCAGGCAAATGCATGTACAAACTCGAGCCGGTCGTTGCGGATGACGGTGAGCTGATCATCTATGCGCCCCATGTGGCCGAGATTAGCGTTACCCATGGCGACCTTATCCGGCGCATTGGCTATCACACGCGTGACTATTTCCTGTCCCGCATGGAACAGTTTGCCGATATTCCAGGGGGTATTCTGGCTCATTCGACCCATGTTCGGGGAATTGGGACCTGTATCAACGACGAGGAGTGCTGTCGGGTACGAGTAACCCTCGCCACGGCCATCCCTGAAACCGAATGCCGAGCCATCAGCCTTGGCTACCGCGATCCCGCAAGCATCAATCCGGAGGACTGGTGCGATCGAGAGGAAGAGGGCCTGTTGCTCGTCCCCCATGCGGGCGAGGTGCTCTATCGGCTAAAAGAGAACAATCCCGTGCCGAAGCCGTTCCAAGGTTAGGGCGTTACTCACGGGGATGAAATCAATCGCGAAGGAGAATTCACCATGCCGAAAAACGTGATCGTAGCGCAATCAGGCGGACCCAGTCCCGTTATTAACAGTTCCCTGCGCGGGGTAATCGATACCTGCAAAATGTTCCCCGAAACATTTGGAACTATTTATGCCGGTTGGCATGGCATCGAGGGGGTGTTGAAAGAAGAATTGCTCGATCTCTCCTCTCAAGATGATGATGAGGTTGCGCTCTTGCGATATACCCCCGCTGCGGGTTCTATCGGAACGTGCCGCTACAAGCTTAAGAAGAACCAGCAGGAAGATTTTCAACGGGTCATCGATGTATTCAAGGCCCATGATATTGGTTTTTTCTTCTACAACGGCGGCAACGATTCGATGGACACGGCCCATAAAGTCGCAAGCTTGGCCCAGGAGCAAGGACTTGACCTCGTCGCCGTGGGTGTCCCCAAGACCATCGACAACGATGTAGGTGATTCCGAATTCCAGCTCATTGACCATACGCCTGGCTATGGAAGCGTGGCACGGTACTGGATGGGCATGGTACAGAATGCTAACGAAGAAAATATGGGCTCAAGTCCCGCCGATCCTGTGCTCGTATTGCAGGCCATGGGACGCAAAATTGGTTACATTCCCGCGGCCGCGCGATTGGCCGATCCAAAACGCGAAATGCCGCTGCAGATCTACATGGCCGAATCCGGTGTATCGGCCGAGGAAATGTCCGATAATGTAGCCGACCAACTGCGTCGCGATGGTCGTTGTATCGTAGTGGTCAGCGAAGGATTCGACGTGGGTGAAATCGGCGAAGTGAAAGACAGCTTTGGCCACACCAGCTTTAGTTCGAGTCAGGTCACAGCGGCTCAGCAGGTGGTGAACATGCTCAACGCCAAGGGTCTGCCTGTGCCTGGAGCCGCGCGAGGGCAAGTACCGGGTACGGACCAGCGTGACACGTGTCTCTACGCTTCGATTGTCGATCTGGATGAGGCCTACAAAGTCGGGCAACAGGCGGTACTCATTGCTCAAGCCGGTGAGAATGGATGGATGGCGACTATTCTGCGCGAGCCTGGACCTATTTACAACGTCCGCTATGACAAGGTTCCTCTCGACCAAGTGGCAAATTCCGAACGAACCTTTCCCGAGGCTTGGCTTGCG
>PWNM01000279.1 GCA_003557825.1 Candidatus Hydrogenedentota bacterium
CGCCGCTCGGTAAAGAGCCGCATTTGTTCGACTTCCGATCCGTCGGTGCGATTTCGTCCGCGGGTGTACGTCACGAGGGTGTTGCGCGGCAAGAACAACTCGCATACTTCCTTGCTCGCACTCATCAGACCGCCCGGATTCCAACGCAAATCAAGAATAAGCCCCTGGGCCTGCTTGTCTTTGAATCGTTCAATCTCTTTGGCGATATCATCAGCAGAGGATTTCTTGAAATCGCTCAGCCGGATATAGCCGATGCTGTCTTCGATAAAACGTGATTCGGCGATGCTCTCGATAGGGATTTGCCCCCGCTCGACTTCCACCTCCACGGTTTCGGCTTCGCGGGCATCTTCGTCGATGATCCGAACCAGGGTTAAATGCACAGTGGTTCCGCTGGGTCCGCGGATCAGATCCCGCGCTTCGTCAAGCGACATCCCCTGGGTGGACACATCGTTGATTTTGTAGATGATATCGCCGGCCATTATACCCGCTTCCGCAGCCGGGGCTCCGGATGACGGCTGAAAGACCGTAATGTTGTCGTCCTTCTTGTAGATGGTAACGCCGATGCCGTCATATCGGCCGTCGGTGTCCTCGGTCATCCGTTCAAAGGCGGAACGGGGCACAAAGGCGCTGTGGTCGTCCAAGGCATTCATCATGCCCCGGATGGCTCCTTCGACGACATCAGCATAGGCGGGATCATCGACATAGCTTTTGTTGATTTCGTCGAGTACGTCGCCGATGGGCTGGATTTCGTAGAAGACATCAACGTCCCGACTCTGCGCGGCGATGCGGGCGATGAACCCGTTGCTAAGGACCACCGCACCAATGACCAAAAACATCAGCAAGGAGATGAATTGAGCTTTATTGTCTCGCATGGAAACCTCCGGTTTACGTCCGTCGGCCTGGATTTCAACTACCCATTTCAACAGAGAATGGGGGCACAACATTTCCTTTGTATAGTACCAGAAATCCGCCCGTATTACGAACGGTCATGTGGCGACGGCGCCAGAGGAGCGCTGCTGCGCCGTACGTATGCGGCCCGTTTAGTTGGCCACCATGACCCGTGCGACCCCTTCCTGGAAGGGGAAAGCCTGGTGGAATTGAGGCTGGATTACCCAATCACCGTCGCGATTGATGAATCCATAGACGCCACCTTGCCGGACCGGGGCCATGCCGTCGCCAAAAGGACGTACGCCGTCAAAGCGGGGAGGGATGACCCAGGAACCCGCCTCGTCGACAAAACCCCACTTCGCCCCATGGCGTTGGGGGGCCAACCCTTCGGCCGTGCGGTCTTCGTAGGGCGTCATGGATTCGGGCGGGCGGTTGGTTAGGGATACCGGTCCGGACCTCTGACCGAGCGATGCCGGATCATCCACGGGGTCGAGTATGGTTCCCTCCTGGTCGATAGTCGTCCAGCCGCCTTTTACAAGCACCGGCGCGCGGCCGTTGTGGAACGGATAGGCCAGGAGAAACTGTTTCTCAATCACCATTTCCCCATCGCCATTAATGTAACCGTAAAAGCCGTCCTTGGCCACTTGGGCCAGTCCTTCGGAGAATACGCCGCCCCGATCGAACTGGGGCGAAATCACAAACATACCGGTGCGGTCAATGTAGCCGATTCGACCACTCACCTTGACCGGAGCCAATCCCTCGCTAAAGGGACCGGCATCATCGAACTGCGGGGCTATGACAAACCGACCGGATCGGTCTACATAGCCCAATTGGCCATCTCGACGCGCCATGGCGAGATCGGCGTTAAAGTCATATGCAAATTCGAATGACGGTTCAATGACCCATTCGCCCTGATGGTTCACAAACCCGAAAGCATACCGAGGTGCGTCGGCCTCCCGCGGGTGCATCCATAAAATCGCGCCTACGATGATTAGCGTCACCATGGTGGCGCTGGAAAGGGCCACCGTTCGTATGCGTTCTACCAACCGTGAGGATATCATGCGAGCCGCTCCTGATGCGCCAAATCAATGGCATGACACAATGGTTTTCCCTCTACAAACGCTTCGATTGCATCGGCCATCTGACGGCCATGCATGCGGATATTTTCCTTAAGTGAACCGGCGATATGGGGCGTTAGGATACAGTTCGGCAACGTGTACAGGGGGCTGTCCGGGGACGGCGGTTCCGGATCGGTGACGTCGAGACAGGCCAGGAGCCGACCTTGGCGCAACTCAGCGATTAGAGCCGTTTCATCGACGCATCCGCCGCGAGCCGTGTTGATGAAAATGGCCCGATCCTTCATTAGGCCAAGGGTGTGGGCATTGATCATATGGCGCGTTTCGGCCGTATCCGGCGCATGCAGCGAGACCACATCGGAGCGTCGCATGAGTTCGTCGAGCTCGACTTGTTCGATTTCCAGATGGGCTGCTTCGTCGGTCGTCAAATACGGATCGTAGACGAGTATTGCGTCGAGGGGAAGGGTTTTGCACAGCCGAATCATATGGCGCCCGGTATGGCTGGCCCCGATGATGCCCACGGTGGCCCCTGCCGGTTCGCGGATCCAGTCGCGCGCCGCGGCCGAGTTCCATTCGCCCTGCGATGTTGCCTGGTGATACCACCAAACGGCCTTCATCGAAACCAGCATCATGCCAAAGGCGAACTCTGCGACGACCCGACCGTTGGCGTCGCGGGCCGTGACGACCTGGATTCCCTTGGCAAGGAAACCGTCATGGACCAAGTGACGTACCGAACCGGCTGCATGGCAGACGAGTTTCAGTTCGGGGGCGGCCTCGAGCATGGCCTGTGATAGAGGACGCGACCCCCACCCCGTAATGGCGATATCCGCCCCTTCGATGGCCTTGGTCTGGCTGGCGTCGGTCATTTCATCGTATTGGGCGCGGCGTAGCTCGGTTCTGGCCGCGATCCGCTCGATGTCCTGTTGGTCAAAACAGCGATTTTCCATATCTTGTGTGATCAACATTGCGGCAACCGGTCGTTTCACACGCCACCTCCAGATTGAAACTTCGCCTAATGTAAGAATACAACATTATGGCGATATTTGCAAGGGATAGCATATATAATCGTGTTGGCATCACATAAGACATAATTCGCACTGAAGGGTAGGCGCAGCAGATGGCCGGTGTGGTATGCTCATTCCTTAACTTCAACGGGCATAGGGGGCTATAGGGTGTTACCACAATCGATTGAATCCGTCTTGGGGCGGTTTGCCGGTCAGCGGGTGGCCGTAGTGGGTGACCTGATGCTCGACCGCTATATATGGGGTAAGGCCTCCCGTATTTCCCAGGAAGCCCCCGTACCCATTGTGGCGGTGGAACGGCTGAGCGCCGTGCCGGGCGGGGCGGCGAATGTGCTGCGCAATTTGGCCACCTTGGGGGCGCAGCCCAGCGTATTCGGCGTGGTGGGCGACGACCCCGTGGGGGATGAACTGTGCGACCTAATCGCAGCACATGGCGCGACGATGGACGGGCTGGTGCGGGCCATCAACCGGAAGACAACCGAAAAGACGCGCATCATCGCCGGGGTACAGCAAGTGGTGCGAGTGGATACGGAAGAAACAGCCCCGCTTGATGGGACGGCTGCCGCAGAGGTATTGAGCCGGGCGCTCGACGCCTTGGAGAGGAACGCCGTCGATGCGGTGATCATCGAGGACTACGCCAAAGGGCTTGTCAATCGTTCTTTAGTCGAAGGCATAGCCCATGCCGCCCGGGAACGGGGAATTCCCGTAGCATTGGATCCCCATCCGGGTAACGCCCACAATGTGAAGGGTCTTACCGTAATCACCCCCAACCGGACCGAAGCCTTCGCCCTGGCGGGATCCTATCCCATGGAAGGTCCCAGCGACATCCTGGCGGACACGGCATTGCTCGGGGTTGTGGAGACCCTCGAGGCCCGTTGGGCCCCCGAAAACCTGCTCGTTACCCTGGGTCCTCTCGGAATGGCCTTGTTCCAGCCGGAGCGACCTCCGCTCCATATTCCAACTCGAGCCCGCGAAGTGTTCGACGTATCGGGAGCGGGCGATACCGTCATCGCCACCTTTACCCTGGCCCTTGCTGCCGGGGCTTCGTCCGATGATGCGGCCGTTATCGCCAACCATGCCGCCGGAGTAGTAGTGGGCAAGGTGGGAACATCGCCTATCGGTTTTGATGAACTGGTGGCCAGTTTTTACGAAGAGGCCCTATGAAGCGCGCCGTATTTCTCGATCGGGACGGTACGATCATAGTTGATAAAGGCTATCTGGCCGATCCTGAGGGCGTCGAGCTGTTGCCCCGCGCGGTAGAAGGGCTTCGTCGGTTTCAGGCGGCGGGGTATGACCTCCTGATCGTGACGAATCAATCCGGCGTGGGCCGAGGCTATTATTCCGCCGCCGATGCGGAAGCCGTCAATGCGCGGACCGTGGCGCTCCTTGCGGAATCCGGCATTGCGATTACCGAGGTCCTGTATTGCCCCCATTTGCCGAATGCGGGGTGTTCATGTCGCAAACCGGCTCCGGGCATGCTGTTAGAAGGGGCGGCCCGTCATGGCATCGACTTGGAGCGATCGGTAATGATTGGAGATACCGCTACCGATATCGAGGCAGGCCGGGCTGCGGGCTGTACACTAACCCTTCTCATCGCTGCATCGCCGGTTCCGGGCGCTGTCGTGGTGGCCGATCTTGCCCAGGCGGCGGACTATGTGATAGGATATCCCGAAAACTCCGCATGATTGGCACGAAAAATGCTCCTCCAAACCATATGCAATGACTCAGGAGCCCTTTACATGTCGATAACATCCATTACGTCCACATCGCCTCAACCTCCGGACTGGGGTTCGGTTGATGGTCCTCAACGGGTCGCGCAGACGCCCCAAACCAAGTCCTATCAAGAGGTTACGGAGACCCATGGCCCTTCCCGAGGAGCAACGCCGCGGCAGGGAGCGCAGGTATCGGTCTTTGAGGCGTGGGGCGTACGCGCCCGCAACGGCATGATTCAAGTGGGGGACGTTGAGGCCCGGTTCCAGGAAGTTTTTGCCGAGTACCAGACCGATCTGCGTGATCGGCTGGTGGAATCCGGGGTCTCGTTGGATACGCCGTTTGCGTTGCTGCCCAATGCGTCCGGCGGGGTCGTGGTGGCCGGGAATCATCCCGATCGGGACGCCATCGAGGCTCTGTTTACCGAAGATTCGGAATTTCGCAATCGCTTTGCCCAGGTGTCGTCAATGGCCACGTTTATCCACTCCGCCCAGGAAAACGCCGCCTTTCGCGAGGCCTATGCGCAGGACCCGCAAGCCGCCGTTGAGCGCTACCACCATTTACTCTCCGGCAATCGGCATGATGTGTTTGTACTACTGGTGGACAAGGCGGATATGACCGTCCGGTTCGCGGGGTGATTGGAGAACCTATCGAGTCTTATTCATGGTTTCGAACGTCACGCACAGGGTAAACGAGCCCAATTCGGAGTCAAAGGGGACTTCGACCCATTTCGAACCTGTCGGGTGCTGTACGTCGTAATTCGCCCCGAAAACGACCATGGGAAGGCTCAGGTCGATGGTTTCGATGCCCGCGTCGTCCGCAAACTTGGCTTTTGCCCCGCCGCCGATGATGTTTACGGTCTCCGCGACGGCGTCCATGACCGTATCATCGACTTCCGTGAGTTTGGAGCCGGCCAACCGACTGGCCACGTTGAGGGCGGTAGCGACGGGGAATCCCACGGACACCGTACCCCGCACCTGACCGCTCCATCCGATGATGGCCGTGATTTCGTCCGGATCCCGGGCTTTTTCGGTAAGGCCCGCTTCGCCGCGGGTCGCCTTCGCCTCCAGCATTCGACCGAAGACATCATACACGGCCTCGATAAACGGATTGATGTACTCAACTTGCATCATAGACTGGCTTCCCCCTTTGCCGTTTCCTTGAGCTTATTATACCGGCTTTGTACCATGGGTTGCTGGGGAAAGGCCAGCGAGCATGGCCTGTGTGGCGCGGGTGGCAGCGAGCGTACATAGCGGCGTTTCCCCACAGCGTAATGCCGTTATCCAGGCAGCGGCCGCTCCATCGGCGGCCAGCAGGCCAGACGACCATCCGGCAGGCTGACCCTGATCCGTTCGGATCCCATGTACAAAAAGGCTCCCGTCGTGCCAAAAGGCGGAGCCCCCCTCGGCGCGGAGGGTGATGCGTGGATGAACACACGCCCGATCCCGAAGAAGCGCCATGGTGAGGCCGTTATCGTATTCGATGGTTGCGTGGAACCGACCGTCGGCGTTGTGCTCCAAGGCGGCGATACGCGGGGCGCTTTCGAGGGCGATGGTTTCACGAAGGACAGTCAGGATTTCGAGGAGGTTGTGCTCGGGTCCATAGCGGAGCTGGAGCCAGGCGGGTTTGCCCAAGCGGTCCGTAGCCAAGGCCTTTCGCAGACCCATCCAATCGCCCGGTATGGTTTCGGGGAGAAAGGCCACCTTCGCCCC
>PWNM01000236.1 GCA_003557825.1 Candidatus Hydrogenedentota bacterium
GCCGAACCGGTCTCACACCATCAACTGGCAACGGCGGGCGCCTAGCGTGTTTCGCATGGAAAGGAGATAGCCTGGCATCAGTACAAGCATTTCGTGCGTAGCATATTTCATTGTTGTTCGTTGAAAAAACCTAATACAGCCCAAGGAGAAATACCATGAAGTCAAAGCGTGGGTTTACCCTAATTGAGCTACTGGTGGTGATAGCGATCATCGCCATCCTCGCTGCGATCCTGTTGCCGGCTCTGGCCCGGGCGCGGGAAGCGGCTCGACGCGCCTCGTGTGCGAACAATCTCAAACAATGGGGCCTGATCTTCAAGATGTACAGCAGCGAAGATCGGGGCGGCCGGTGGCCAACCAAGAACGAATACCTGTGGGGCCACTGGCTGCTCCCCTCCGGTATCAACAGCGTCCAGCTCTATCCGGATTACTGGAACGATCCCGACATCCTGATCTGCCCATCCGATGCGCGCCAGGATTTCAACCAAATGTGGTGGGAGGGTTTTTCAACCGCCTTGCCGGGTATCGGCGGCGATGTGCAGCTGAGTTCGTATCTGAACACGATCAGTGATAACGGCGATCCGAGCCTGACGGCCACGGCCAACGCCGTGCGCCATGTGCTGCTGTCCAATCCCTTCTCCTACATCTACAACCCCTATGCGACCCGGACCACGTCGCAATGGCTTGATGTCGTCTTTGGCTATCAAGGCAGCCCTCGGCATTGGGGATATGCGGATACGGCCGTCGACGGCTATATCCGTGAAGATTACTGGCAGCCTGCGATTAGTAATGTAGGCGGACCCAACTGGATCAATGTACGACGGGTCTGGGGTATCGGGCAACACGACATGACCCAGATGCAGCTCCAATTTCATCCGCAGGCCTGGGGCTGGCGCGATGATGATGGGAGCCCATTGCCTACTACCTACAATTTACTTCGCGAGGGCATCGAGCGGTTCTTCATCACCGACATCAACAACCCCGCAGCGGGCGCGGCCGCCCAAAGCAATCTATTTGTCCTGTGGGATGCCTGGGGCCATGACGATCCGGATGTAGATGATCCGGAATGGGGTGGCGGACAAGGCGTTGCCGTGTTCAATCATGTGCCCGGTGGATCCAATGTACTGTTTATGGACGGCCATGTCCGGTTCTTACGGTACAACGAAGGCGCGCCAATTGAGACTCAGCCTCCTGGAGACATGAACCTGGGCAGTCAGACCCGGTTCTGGATGACCCGGTTCGGCGGCGCCGGCTGATCGGCGACGTCTGGCCTGGAGTCGTCCTAAGACGGCTCGAATCGGTCCATAGACCGGCGCATGAAGCGCTGGGAAGTACATTCATTGCCGATATGCCGGGAGGCCGTGGGTCTCCCGGCATCGTACGATGGAATGCTTGACCGTAGTGGACAAACCCCTAACGGAGAGCAATCGCGGACGCCCGGTGCGTTCCGTATGGAAAGGAGAACATCGGCCTACCTTTTTTTATCTGTATGAGTCAAACAATCATGGGAAAACGATAACCTTAAAGGAATACCCAATCATGAAATCGAAACGTGGATTTACGTTGATCGAGTTACTGGTGGTGATTGCGATCATCGCCATCCTCGCCGCGATCCTGTTGCCGGCTCTGGCGCGGGCGCGGGAAGCGGCTCGACGCGCCTCGTGTGCGAACAATCTCAAGCAATGGGGCCTGATCTTCAAGATGTACAGCAGCGAAGATCGGGGCGGCCGGTGGCCAACCAAAAACGAATACTTCTGGGGGCATTTCATGCTCCCCATGGGCGTGAACAGCGTCCAACTCTATCCGGATTATTGGAACGATCCGGACATTCTTATCTGCCCGTCGGACTCGCGCACAGACCATCAACAGACATGGTGGGCGGGGTTTGATTCTGCCCTACCGGGTATCGGCGGCGATGTGCAACTCAGCTCGTATTTGGACACAATCAGTGACAACGGCGATCCCAACCTGACCGCCACGGCCAACGCCGTGCGCCATGTGCTGTTGTCCAATCCCTTCTCGTATATCTACAATCCCTATGCGACCCGGACGGCATCCCAATGGCTCGACACCGTTTTTGGGCTTGGCGGGAGCGCGCGGTCGTGGGGATGGGCGGATATCGCCCCCGAAGGGTACAATCGCGAGAACTACTGGCAGCCGGCGCTGAGCCAAGTGGGTGCGCCCAACTGGATCAACATTCGCCGGGCCTGGGGCATTGGCCAGTACGATCTAACCCAACAGCAGCTTCAATTCCATCCACAGTCGTGGGGATGGCGTGATGAAGATGGAAGCCGCTTGCCCACCACCTATAATCTGCTGCGCGAGGGCATCGAGCGGTTCTTCATTACCGATATCAACAACCCGGGAGCGGGCGCCATGGCACAGAGTTCGTTGTTTGTCATGTGGGACGCATGGGCTGATGATGCATATAAAGGAATGGATTGGATGGATCCCGGTTCTGTGGCCAACTTTGGCGGATCGGGCGCAGCCCGTTTCAACCATATCCCCGGCGGTTCGAACGTGTTATATATGGACGGTCATGTTCAATTCGTTCGGTTCGGCGAAAAAGCCCCGGTCATGGTTGGCGTTCATAACGGTTATCCAGTGGGCGGCGATCCCGGAGCCAATCTGAGTACACAGCTGGTGGCGTGGGCGGCCATGTTCGGCGGCATGGGCTAATATCCCGAATCCACTAGATACATTTGCATGGACGCGCCGGGCGGTTTGCAATGCCCGGCGCGTTTTCTGTTGCATCCGGTTGGGAGCACGGAATATTCTCGAGTTGGGGTCGGTTGCTTAATTTGTTTGGGGATACTACAATAAGCAAACCGGCAATTGAACCATTGACAATCCCAGAAGGAGGATCCTTTTTCTCGTGCGTTTACGTGAATTTTATGAAACCAACGATGTTGCCGTTTCCCTCGAGATGTTCCCGCCGAAGTCCGACGACGGCATGGTCGGGCTCTTCGAGAACCTCAAAGAGCTAATGACCTTTCATCCGTCGTATGTCACCTGCACCTATGGGGCCGGCGGGACCACCCGGGATCTAACCCTGGACATCGTCGAGCGGATCCACAACGAATTTTCGATTCACGTAGCGGCCCATCTCACCTGCGTCGGTGCGACGGTGGACGAACTCCGGGCCTATTTGCGCGACGCCGAGGAGCGGCACGTGGACTTCATCATGGCCTTGCGGGGCGATCCGCCCAAGGGCGAGAAAGAATTTAAACCGGTCCCCGGCGGGTTGACCTATGCCAATGAGCTGGTCGAGCTGATCCGCAAAGAATTCCCCGGCTTCGGCATCGCCGTGGCCGGATACCCCGAAACCCACCAGGAAGCCCTCAACCGATCGGTGGACCTTGAGAATCTCAAACGAAAAGTCGAGGCCGGCGGGGAAGTGGTCGTCACCCAGTTGTTTTACGACAACGACGACTTCTACCGCTTCCGCGACAGTTGCGAGGCGAACGGCATCGACGTGCCCATCGTGCCGGGCATCCTGCCCGTGACCAGCGTCAAGCAAATCAAACGCATCTCGTCCCTGTGCGGCTGCAAACTGCCGCCGGATTTCCTCGCACGACTCGAAGCCCAAGAGAACAATCCCCAAGGCCAGTTTGACGTGGGCGTATACCATGCGACTCATCAGGTGGAAGACCTCGTGGCCCGGGGGTGTCCCGGCATCCATTTCTACTGCCTGAACAAGTCGCGGGCTGTGGCGACCATCCTCCGCGCCTTGGCCCTGCCGTCGATTAGGGTCCACCACCAGCAGAAAGCGCAATAAACACGGGAGCGACCGTTATCCGGTGCCGGTGGGGTATGCTTTTCGTGGACTGGGTGGTGTACGATTGTCCGTAGCGGTGGGCCAATATTGGTACATGGAGGAGTTCCGCCATGAAGAAGGTCCGATGGTTTCGATGCGCGGCATTGATTATTGCCATTGCCCTGTTGATTGTAGTAGTGCTGTTGGCGGGGCGGCGGCTTGCCATCGAACGACGCTACCGGCAACAGGCGGCGGCGTGGCGCGCCCAGGGCTATCCCGAGAGCTTCGATGAACTCGACGACCTGCTCCCCCGTCCGCCCGATGATGCGAATGCCGCGCTGCTCTTCATGAAAGCCTTCGACTATCTCGACGCATCGCTTCGCCCGGATCCCATTCCGTTCGATGCGATCATCGACGGGGAGGCCGCATTTACAGCCGAGATGGCGGAGGAACTGCAGCAGCACGTCGCGGCCAACGAAGAAGCCATCCGGCTCGCTCTGGAAGCCGCCCAACGACCCGAGGCCCGCTGGGCGTCGCGATACATCGAGTTTGTCTCCCTACTTGATAATACGGATTTGCTCGAAAACCTGAGCAAAAGCCGCGCCATGACCCGTGTACTTCGGGATGCAGCATGGTTTCATGCGATCCAGGATGATGGCGAGAAAACGGCCGAGATGCTACACGCGGCCTTTCGACTGACCCATGCCCTGGACCAAATTCCAGACAGCACGAGTTTTCTGGTGGCAACGGCGTGCTTTGACATTAGCATGGTTACGTTGGAAGAAACCCTGGGGCAGACGACCATCCCCGTTTCGTCATTGATGATGCTCGATCAGGCTTTCGATGCCCTCGAATCATTCGAGGATCCCGGATACCTGTTTTTGGGTGATGCCTTGAACGCCGTACACGCATTGTCAGATGACCTGCATCAGCATCCGGGCATCGGTCCTTTTGCCTATATCCTTAGGGCATACACGCTCATCACCGGCGATCATCGGGCGTACCTCGATTCGGTTTACTCAGACGGGATGGACATGCTCCATGTCGCTTCGGTTCCCTGGCCGGACCGGTTTGGACGGATGGAGGAGCGATTAGACGAATCCCCTCAACAGCAGCCGTTCCTTCACTTCAATTTTGCTGGGAACTGGATCGCGTTGGCCGATCGCTTGGCCCGTCAACGGTGTACCCGGGTTGCTCTTGCCGCCGAGCGATACCGACAGGAACACGGCGCTTGGCCCCGGGATCTGGACAGGTTGACGGAGATGCTGCCGGACGAGGCTTTCATTGATCCCTTTACGGGCGATCGGTTGGGCTACGAACAGGACGATGATCGGGTGGTTGTTTCAAGCGAGGGCTTGAGTGCCTTGCCGCCCTATCGTTGGCGAGCCGGGTACGAGGGGTTCCTAAAACGGTTCCATGATAATCTTCAAGATTCCGAATACGCGCCCAGGACCATCAGCTTTACCGTCCGTCCGGCGGAACTGGCCGGCCCGCATATTGCACAGCTGCCCGAACGGGACTGAGCTTCGAAGGGGTTCCTCGCGGCTTCCCGCGTTGATACGGGTTGCTTTGCGTGGCAGTGCGTTGTGAAGATCGTAGATAACCATTAGGAGCGTGACCATGCCACAGTTAAAACCGGTGACGCCGGGCGAGCTTCTGCGCGAAGAATTTTTGGAGCCCATGGGGCTGTCGCAATACCGTCTGGCAAAGGAAATAGGGGTGCCGCCCCAACGAATCAGCGCGATTATCGCCGGTAAACGGGCCATATCGGCGGATACGGATCTCCGCCTGTGCCGCTTTTTCGGATTGTCCAAAGGATACTGGTTGCGGGCCCAAGCGGCCCATGATACCGAGGTGGCCGAAGAAGCGTTGAGCGAAACATTGGAGCGCATCACTCCCTGGCGGGACCAACACCCATCATCTTCCACTCGGGCCTGATTTCGGTAGTCCTTCGCGGCTTCCCGCGTTGATACGGGTTGCGTACGCGATGGTTTCATTTTCGGGCGGCGGTGCGGTACACTCATAGGCTCATGGTTGGCGCAAGACCATAACACGACCCAGTGGGGATACCTATGTCTATGCATCGATTTTTCATCATTGGCCTTTTCATACTGACGGCGGCCCTGCGCGCAGACGGTGAGATGACCGTATATCTGGGCGAGGAGGTGTCGTCTCTCGAACGGGACGCCGCCATCGAGCTGAGCCGGTTGTGGTATGCCGCGTCGGGCGCGACACTGCCCATCGAGCAAACCGCCGCATTGCCGTCAAACGCCGAGGGCTTTGTGTTGGGAACGCCGGCGTCCCTGCCCCGAATGGGCGAGGCGTGGCCCTTTGACGCGGACGAACCGGAGCACGACGGCTATATCCTGGCTCCGTTGCGGGAGGACACGCCGCTTCTTGTGGTGGCGGCCCCCACGGCCAGGGGCATGCAGAACGGCGTCTACGGCCTTCTCGAACAGTTGGGGTTTGGGTTCTATCCCGGCGGCGAACGCATACCCCACCAAGCGCCGGACCTAACGGCCCTGGGAAAGTTGCCCGCGTCGTACACGCCGGCCTTTGCGGTTCGCGGCGGGCTGCCCTGGCACAGCTACCTGAACGGTCCCACAGGATGGGAACTCGACGATTACAAGGACTACATTGATCAGCTCGCCC
>PWNM01000609.1 GCA_003557825.1 Candidatus Hydrogenedentota bacterium
ACCATCACCGAAAACAACTGGAAACAGGCCTATGCTCCCCGGGGGGCCGAAGCCATCCCCAACCCCAACGGTACCGCGCCGGGTCTCATCGTCGAGGATTCCCGGGGCATCATCATCTGTATGCCCGGCGTTCCCCGCGAGCTCTATGCCATGCTTGAGGACAGCGTCCTGCCCTTTCTTCGGAATCGGTTTGCCCTCGATAGCATGCTCGAGTTTCGGGTACTCAAGGTGTGCGGCGAAGGCGAATCCCGGGTGGATTCCCTCATTGGCGACCTGATCACCGCTTATGGGAATCCCAAGATAGGCTTGCTGGCGAATCCCGAATCGGTCCGGATACGCATCTCGGCCCGGGCTCGAAATCGGGAGGAGGCCGAGAAGCTCATTGACGAAGCCGACGAACGGATCCGGGAACGCTTGCCCGGCCTCGTCATGGGGACCGATGGCGACACCATCGAGACGGTGGTGAACGCCATACTAAAGGAACGAGGTTGGACCCTGGCGTTGGGCGAGACCCATACCGGCGGCATGATGGCCCAGCGCTTGGTGGCCGCCGGGGCCACCCAGTTGGTCGGAGCCCGCATGACGCGGCCCGATCCATTGCAGAGCTCGGCTCCGGAGGACGCCGCCGTCCAATACGCCGCAGCCGTCCGAGGCGATTACCCCTGCGACTGCGTCCTTGTAGTTGTGGCCGATGTCGAAGCGGGACAGGCCCACGTCCGGTTCGAGTCACCCGAGGGCATAGCCACCTGGAGTATTCCCTTTGCCCATATCGACGAGCTGAGCCAGCTTCGTTCGACGGTCATTTGCTTCGAATACCTCCGTCGGCACCTCCTGGGAGTTCCAATTGTGTTTTCCGGTTAGTCTGTTGACGCCAGACTAAATGATTGCGGTTCCCCTCACGTTGAATCCGGGTAGAGGCGGATCTAAAATGGATATGGGTCCATCATATCTTGGGAGGCTTGGCGGGAATTGCAAAAGCATAGTGTCGTTTAAATACTTCGGAGGGGACCCGTGCGGTGTTCGGGGTCGTCGATACTGCTTTCGGGGCCGGTCCTATTGGTCGCAGCGGGTGTCGCTTACGTGTGGGGCGATGCAGACACATTGCCCCTATGGCTGTTGCCCATACCCGTCTTATTGGTGGGGTTAGGCATCCCGCCGGTTCTTGCCCCGGTTGGCCTGGCGTTGCCCGTCTATCTGGCCACGTTGCTCTCGATGAACTGGCTGGTGGAGACCTTTTCCCCCTATCAGATCGAGGCGACATTCACGAGCGCCCTGCCGCTCATTCGGTACTTCCTGATCTTACTCGCCCTTTCCTTGGGACTCGCCTATGGGACGGCCTTTCTTCGCACCCTGTGGGCGCATCGACGTCAACAACCCGAGCCATATAGTTATCCGATTCGCGGAACGGCGGCTGTGGATGGGCTTGTTGTTTTTGCGGTGGTTCTTTGGGCCGTGGTCCATCCTTTGTTAGTGTTCGGCGGACCCGATGCGACCGATCGAGCCTATGCCCAATATGCGCAATGGAACAATGACGACCTTCTCGACCAAGTCCTGGATAGCGGCGCTTCCCCTGATGAACGGCTGGAGGCGCTCTGGATATTGCAGGCCCGTGGATTGAGCGGCAGGATGGCCGACGATGAGGCCTTGGCCCTTTTCGCCCATATCAACGACAATGCGGAAAAGGAAAGCCTCGCCCGCGCCGCGCGGAGTGCCGCATCCAGCCTTGATCTCGTCTATGAACGGCCGTGGTATGTTACGCGGACCGACCTCGAACGGGAGCATTTCCGAAGTGAGCGGCATTTGCGTCGAATGCTGACCAGCGAGTTAGTCTCCCGTCCGGAGTAAATATTCCGATGCCGGCGTGTTCATGATCCGAGCCGACAACGTTTGGGCCTCATCCTGGGGCAGAGGGACAAGCGGTTGGCGGGGCGGGCCGAATGGGAACCCCAATACCTGCAGGAGCGCTTTGCCGGCCGGAACCCCACCGTAGGGAAGCATGATGTCTATCAATTCTTGGGCATCCAGCTGCCGTGCCCGTGCGGTTTCCCAATCCCCAACGCTCACAGCCTGGGCCATGGAGGCATAGAGCGATGCCATGAAGCTGTACGTGCTGCCAATGGCCGCCGATCCGCCCATCGCCATGGCCGCCAGCAGCATCTCGTCCCGGCCAAATAGCACGGTATGTCGGTCCTCGCACACATGAAGGCATTGCTGGAAGTCCACCAGATCATCGTTCGTAAACTTAATCCCGGCGAAATTGGGGATGGCTTTTATTGCAGCCCGGGCGAATTGGGCCATGGGGAAATGCAGACCGGTCATCGAAGGGATATGATAATAATAAAAGGGCGTTGTAGGGGCTGCCTTTGCGATGATCTCACAATACTGCAGGAGTTCGTCGAGGGTGGCCGGTTTGAAAAAAATCGGTCCTAGCGTGGCTACGCCATCCGCCCCAATCGACGCCCCATGGGCCGCCAGCCTGCAGGAGTCTTCAATCGAGGTGTGTCCCACATGCACAATCACCTTCAGCCGATTCGTGGCGTATTGAACCCACGTTTCCGCCACCTGTTGCCGTTCTTCCATCGTCAAGGAAAGCCCTTCCCCCGTCGTACCGCACACGAAAACGCCGCTGACAGCGCTCTCGTTCACCAACGCATCGCAATACGGCCGGATGGGCTCGACAAGGACTTTTCCATCCGAGTCCATGGGGGTATACGTGGCGGCAATCAACTGCAAGGCATTCGCATTCTGCATGGTTTTGCTCTCCTTACGGTGGCGCAAATCGTCTTTGCATCTTTAGAACAGGAACATTCCAAACATGGATGTCCTTTGGCCCTGGGACAGGCAACCTGGAGGGGTACTGTAGCATTTTTATGGTTTGGGGGGCCATAGCGGTATAATGGCCTGTAGTTGATATGATCTCATTTGGGGCAACAGTGAACAAGCAGATCAATTGTGGTGCTTTTGTATACCTTTAACACGGGTGCAGCTGAACAGGAGTGAGAACAATGACGCGGTTTCTTCGAGATAACTCGTCGATACGAGGAATAGCTTTTTATGTCCTGTCCATAGGCCCTATGACGGGATGTGGCGAGCGAGTCGAGCTGAGTTTCAGCGCCGCTCCTGGTGATACGTGGTTGTTTACCGTAGTCGAACGCGTCCGTTTGTCCACTGAAGGCATGTCGGTAGCTACCACCGTCTCGACCCAGGAAATCAGAGTGACAGTGGATGCGTGGGATGCGGCCACGGGAGTATGGAGATTAACCGGCCTTTATGAGCGCTTCGATAGTACCGAGTCGGCGTTGCTAGCGGGAATTGAGGTCGATGATGATACTCCTACTCCGCGCCTTGATGCCGCAATAGGACAATCATTCACTTTCGAGATCCATCCCTCTGGTTCTGTTCAAAACATGCGAGGCAATACGGAAATCGTCAGGGCGATGGTTGAGGATTTGGGCTTACCTGCACGTGAATTGATTGACATGCGCCGGGATCTTGAATTCGCCTATGGAGACCTAGCCATGACCAGAAACATGCAGTTGTTCCTACCTGGTACGGGCCATTCCATTCGGCCTGGCCGACAGTGGAACCGCTCTATTGATGGCGGACTCGCTACTATGCAAAACACATATAACCTAAAGGGACGGGGGAATGGTTCTGTCTCCCTTGACCTTGAGGTAAGAACGACCGGGGATAAACGCGGTGACGGCCTTCCCTTAGGGGCTACTTCAGTAACCGTAAATGGGCGAGGTTCAGGAACAGTGGAGGTTGATTCTGCCACGGGAGTTGTTCGAGAGCAACGCATGCGCCTGAATGATACCAATCAACTTATCTTTCCCGATGGGAGTTCACTTGTTCTTGAGGGTGAAGTGGAACATATTATAACGGGGAAGCCAATCTGATGTATATGAATCCTTTGAAGATGCTTGATGGGTATCCATAGTGAGCTACTTCAACGGCGCGTATTTCTCCTGGGGGTTTGTGGCGAAGAAGGAGAGGATAAAAACCAGTACCGGCATGATAAGGCAAAAAATGACGACTGGCTGAAACCGCCCGGTGAGCCATTCACCTGCGCTAAACAGGACAGGGCCGAGGGCGCTGGCGAAGACGGTCACGGACATGTTGAGCCCGGTCAATGCGCCCAGATGGATCCGGCCGAAATAGCGGGGGAAGGTGACGTTTATTATCGTGCCGAAAAGGCCGCCGCTAATGCCGAATCCGCTAACGAGCAAAACCTGCCCCCATAGGTGATGGAAAAAGATCAAGCCGCAGAGTCCTTGAAGCTGCGTCAGGGCCATGATGGTCAATAGCCATTTCAGCCGAATGCGGTCGCTAATGATGCCGCTGACGAAATTTACCGGAACGCTGATAAAGGGCATGGGGATAAATATCAGATATGCTCGATCGCGGGTGAGGCCGCTCTCGGCTCCCAACGCCGCCAGATGAAAGAATAAGGCTGTGCTCATGAGCGCGTTCACCGACGGACCGAGCGTAAAGGCCCAAAACGAGAGGGTCCGGACGGCCTCGGCTCGGCTGAATTCCTTGTAGATCACCGATTCACGGGCTTGCATCCGGGTTCGACTGGTTTCATCGAGTTCGCCATCGGGTTCAAGGCCGCATTCCTCGGGGTTGTCCCGGTAGAGTAACCAGCTCAGAAACCCAACGCCCAGTCCTACAATGGCCGCAAGGATGAGATAGGCCTCGCGCCAGCCCACTGTCTGAACCAAGGCGTTCAACGCCACCATGCTTCCGTTGAAGGCAAAGGCGGTGAAAATGCCGATGATACCCGATGCCAAACCGCGGCGCAGATCGAACCATTTCCCGATGGCCACGCGGGGAACCATGGTCAGCATACCTTGGCCGAAAAAACGCATGGCGAAAAAACAGACCATGATAACCGCCAGCCCCGCAGGGATATTACCCGCAACGCCGGGTAGGCGATCAATGCCGGAAAGAATGAGCACGCTAACAGCCAATCCGAGTGCCGCTGTTACCCCCAACGTTCGGATACCGTAGCGGTCAATGAGCAACCCACCGTAAGGTAGGGCAAAACTGCTGGCAATGGTGCTGATGGCGTAGGCGATGCTCAAATGAAAGGCGCTCAGTTGCAGCACGATGGCCAGGGAATCGGTGAACACGCCGACCCCCATCGTCTGCCCTGGAATGCTGGCCACAGTACCGACAATGCAGATACCGAGTATCGTCCAGCCATAAAAAAATGGCCAGCGCTTGGGGGCGAAGGGAAACTCCACCCAGTTGTGCGGCATGCAATGCAACTCCTGTGTGTTCTAGCGTAGGCCTGTCCACGCATACGAATCCGGTGAGCGGTGAAGATGAGAGGATGATTGGTGCTCTGCAGGAAGTAGACGCTCCTGCACGCGTCGAGTCATCGCCTGAAACGAAGCAAAAGCGCCCTATTAGACCAAATTAGGCTTTCTATTTCCAAATTACGAATCGCGCCATCCAGAATCATTCCCCAAGGGGTGCATCGAGCCATTTGCGTTCGTGCCAACGGAGGGGCGTGAATCGGCTTGGAGCCGGTTATTCCTGGATCCGGCTATTACTGCGGACATGCTCCCTGGCCCGATGCGCTTTTTGGGGCGCATCGACAAGTCGGTAACCTATGCCGCGGACCGTTTTAACAAATACAGGTTCCCCCGGATTGTCCTCGATTTTCCTTCGGATGCTCCGAATATGCACATCCACGACCTTGGGTACGCAAAAGCTGGGCTCTTCCCAGGCGATGTCGAGGAGTTTGTCCCGAGTGAACACATGCTCGGGACGGCGGGCGAGGGAATACAACAGATCGAACTCCGTTTTGGTCAGCCGGATCGGTTTCCCGTCCTTCCAGACCTGCCGTTCGCCGGGATCCAAACACAACCGGTTTAGCTCGAGTGTTTTGTTTTCGTCCGGTTCGTCATTGGTTCGGCGAAGGATGGCTTCAACCCGCGCACACAACTCTTCCATATCGAAAGGCTTGGCTAGATAGTCATCCGCTCCATCTGAAAGGGCCTTTATGATCATGGACTTGAGCTTGATGACGCTCAGAATTAACACGGGAGTCCCGCTCCATTCGCGTATGCTGTGAAGTAGGTCCATCCCGTCGTAGGCGGGAACATCCGGATCTGTTGCATCGGGAAAAAGAAGGTCGAGGATCACCAGGTCGGGTTCAACTGAGCTGACGAGCTGCGACGCCGTTCGTATATCCCGTGATGTCTTTACCGCATAGCCTTGTCGTTCAAGATGGTCTTGTAGCTCAGACAAGAGCTTAGGGTCATCATCGACAATCAGAATCTTTTCTATTCCGCTGTTTTTCATGTGCTTTTCCTCCACCCAGCATCCCATAAGGATGCCAC
>PWNM01000440.1 GCA_003557825.1 Candidatus Hydrogenedentota bacterium
AGCAGTTGGGTGCTTAGGGCGTTGGCTGCCCACCTGGAGACCATCTCACCTCAGGAAGCGCATGGATATGCCCAGGAAGTGTGGCCGGTTGTGGACGAAATAGCCACGCTGTTGACTCAATGGAACGATCCTCGAACACGAAGGCCACTGCCTGCTTTTTCCCCATCGGCCATGCGCGACACGCAATCGGATGAACAGCTACTTCATGTACGGATGGGCCTATCGGCGGCAATCCACATCGCTCATCGCATGGAGCGAGAGCGCCCGGCTTGGGAATCTCGTGAAGCCGAGCTTGCGGCCCTCGTTGCGGAGTATCTCAACAGCACGGGGCTTTCATGGCTGCTCGATTTAGATACGATCCCTGTATTGACCAACATTTTGCCGCCGGAAGATCCAATATGGGATGCCTTGGCCACGGCAAGACAAGAAGCTTTGCCTAATCTAACGGGATTCGACCACGTGAAGGCGCTATGTGAACTGGCCCTTGTTTATGAACAAAAGTCCGAGTGGCCTGACCACGAAACAACTACCAAAGCATTCGACCAGGCCATCGCAACATGGCTGGAATCCCCGTCATCCGACGCCTATGAAGCAGCCCTAATGCTAATTGCGCTTGACGCAATGCCACACTAGCTTCCAGATTCGGTATAATGAAAGAAACCATAGACGACCTATTGGGGAAGTCGTATCCATAGAAACGTTACGATTGCTTCCGTTGGACTGAAAGACTATCGATGAAACGTAGATTGCTCGTCGTACTGGGGGTAATAATTGCTATTTTGATTATCTTGGGGATACAGGCCTTTATCCACACCTAAGACGCCCTGTGGAATCCATAATGCAGCGGTCTTGGGATCTGCCATAGAAGAGCTCTTATCGTGACATCCGAACCAATCCAATCCGACCCCGACGATCCACTCGATCCGGACGAACTCCGCCGATCGTGGCGTATCATCACGTATGCCGGATTCCTGGGCAGCGTGTATTACATCCTCTGCATAACAGGTGCGCCCCGCATCAAGTTTCTGACTGACCTAAATGCAACCGCCACCGATTTTGGTGTCATTGCGGGGTTGGCCTCTTTTGCTATTGTGTTTCAGATCGTTGGAAGCTTGCTAGGTTCCCGAATCAAGCAGCGTAAGGCCCTCTGGATAGGTCTGGCCTTGACCCATCGATTGGTCTATTTCGGCGTATTGGTTGCACCATTTCTTTTCGCGCATGAACGTTGGCGGATCGTTTGGATCATCCTGGTTTTACTAATCCATGATTCGTTGGCGCAGACATCGGTTCCGATTTGGCTGGGTTGGATGTCTGACCTATTGCCCAAAGATACATTCACCCGGCATTGGGCGGTGCGTCAGCGCTTCATCACAGCGGCCAATATCGGCGTCATGGTCATCCTGGCCTTCACCTTCAACTATTTTGAAGCAAATGATCGCGTTATACAAGGATTCGTCCTTTTGGCGAGCGTGGGGATTGTCATGGGTGTAATCGACATTCTGATGTTCATCGCCATACCTGATCCAGTCACTGCCCTCCCCGAGCGGCTCCGCTTGAAAAGGGTCTTGACCCAGCCGTTACGAGACGCTTCATTCCGACCGTTCCTCCTATTTATGGGGTTGTTTCATTTTGGGGTATTTACGGCCGCGCCTTTTTTTGGGCTTTATATGCTGGAGCACTTGGAGATGAAAGTCCTCTCCGTGCAGTTGCTGGGCGTCGCGGCAGCCACGGGTATTGTCCTGTCCTCGCGATTTTGGGGGCTTCTCTGTGACACCTACGGATATCGGCCCATGCTCCAGCTCCTTGCCGTAGGGAAAGTGACCACGCCGATTGCCTATATTTTGGCGCCCAGCGTACCGGCCATCGCCATACCATGGTTGGCCATAGCCATGTTTTTCGATGGCATTCTGAACGGCGGATTCCAACTGGCAATCCAAGGCATCTTGCTCAAGTCGACGCCACGTCCCAATCGGACCATGTATATTGCCGCGGCTAATTTTTTGTCAGTAGGTATTATGGCGACCATCGCACCAGTAGTGGCCGGGCGGTTCATCGATTTCATCGGCGTACGGTTTTCCTGGTCCATAGGCATCTATGTGTTTACGGGATATCAAATCGCCTTTGCGATGAGCGCCCTTTTGCGTTTGTTGGCCGTTGGTTCGACCGTTTGGATACAGGAGCCTGGCAGTGTCCCATTGAGACAAGTACTACCACAAATTCGACGGTTTAGCGCTATCAAAGTAATGCGACTAGTCTACCGACTCAACGAATCCGCCGATGTAGCTGCGCGCCTTGATGCCGCCCGGCGGCTTGGCGTCCTCGGACATCCCATGGCCATCGGCGAGTTGGCCCGAGCATTGCACGATCCCGATGAAACCGTTCAATCAGCCGCAGCAGAATCGCTCAGCAACATCGGCGTCGCCGAGGCCTGCGAACCTTTGGCTCAGGCCCTGTTTAACCCCAAAACGCGCAAGAAATCGCCGGTAGCCCGGGCATTGGGCATATTGGGCGGAGATCAATCGTTAAAAGCCCTGCTATATCACCTGCGCCATCAGGATCCGGAATCCCTCGATGCGACCATTACCTCGCTTGAGAAAATTGGCGATGATGTCGCTGTTTTGCCTTTGATCTGCCTCTATCATGAAACGGAAGATCCCGAATTACGGCGGCATATCGCTCAAGCACTTCGGACCTTAACGGCGACGGAGACGGTGGAGGAAGTCTTTCATCTACTCCACGAGCGCCGTCCGCCTGATCATATTCCGCTCAAGTAGCCTTCGTTGCTGTGGGATCCGAGAAGCACACCTGACGACGGATGCTTCGGGCAATATTATCAGGCAGGTCGAGCATGTCATTGACAGGCTTGAGACTCAGATCCTGTTGCGCATTCGTATAGGAGCCCCGATTACCAGAAGGCTCGAAGGCGGTATCAGACGCGAGGACATGCGTTTTTCCCGTAGTTGAGGCCCCCAACACCAGTGGTCCATGGCGCAAAGTAAAACAATCTTCCCGGGAATGCCGATTCTGCATGCCAACCGTTCGCAGGCCTATGTCAAATTGCAGTTCAAGGCGCATATCTTTTTCCAAGGGCAAGTCCGCATGGACAAAACCATCGATGACCTCGATTGGTTGAGCTTCATCCTTGACGGTCAGCCGAACAGTGTCTCCATTTACCCAACCGGGTAGAAAAAGCCCCAACCGCTGGCAACCATTTCCCGGAGCAGACCGCACCGTCACCGTTACTCGACCCGAATAGGGATAGTCGGTGGCGACGGCTAGCGTGGTTTTGCCGTCTGCTCGAAGCAGGTCGAACTCGGCATCGCAATAAAAGGGCAACAGGATGGAATCATCACACACATATGCAAGGGATTCCACAGCCCGGGCCAGTCCTTCTGCGCCCCGCATGGTACAACACCACCAGGCCTCGAAAAGACCGTCAGAGGCTGAGCTTAGAACAAGCTCGTCGCTTCCGACGCACGTGTCACATCCGAATCCGCCGTTCGGTCGTTGCGCATGGCCAAGGGCGCTGTAGTAGATATCATGGGCTTCAGTAATGCGTTGCGGATCCCCCGTCAGTCGCCAGAGGATCATCGCCACCAGCAACGAATCAACGATGGCGCACGGTTCGGTCCAATGGGGCCTACCGAACCAGTTGTAGTTGGCATGGTTTTCCGTCATTCCCTCGTTTTGATACAACGCCCAGATACGCTCTGCCTCTGAAAGCAATTCCTGGCTCTTGGTCTGTTCGCAATACCGCAGAAGCCCCCGCAGCCCCGATAGCGTAGCATGGGTCTGACAGGAAAGCCCCACGAAATCCAAGCTTAGATACGCGGCGATCATTTCTTCGATGAGTTCGCCGAGTTGCGGATTCCGGGTGATTTGATAGACCTGAGTGGCTCCGTCGAGGGTGATAAAGGCGCAGCCGATATCCGTCGAGCTGTACCAGTTCCCACTGGGATCAGTGTCTAGAGAACCTATGGCCTCCCCCGATTGTTTGCGATCCTCTGGACGAGCTGGATACGCCGCATATCCTCCTCGCAAAGGCAGAAGCAGGTTATTGGTTATGGTTTCGATACGTTCAAGGTCAGCCGTCGAACCGGTCCAAAGATAATGCTCGCACAGCCCCCTGAGCAGCCAAGAATGCCCTGAAAGCTGCTGTTCATCGAAGAGGCCCAGCTCGAGGATGCGTCCCATGTAGCCCCGTGCATTGCAATGCTGGCCGAGACCGTCAAGGATGGCGTTCAAATGCTGTGGTTCACGACCAGTAGCCTGGGCAAGAAGCGTGAGGGCGAGGATGGTTCGGCCCTCCATATCGCCAGGCCAACTATAACCAGCTTCTTGAAAAACGTTGGCCGGATGGTAATTCGCTTCTTCCAGTCGATCGAAGTTTCGACTGGCCCGTTTTAACAGCTCGCCGCCAATACGGATTTGGGACAAGCCCAACGGAGAGGGGCGGTGCTTTGCACGGGCAAAAGCACTCACCCTGTGGTCATTGGATGCCATGAGGCAAGTCTCCCTACTCAGTTGCCCGATTTAGCGCCCACAGAACAAGCCCCTGATGGACATAGCATTCGGGATCGTGAAGATAAAGCGTACCGATGGGATATCCCAATACGACGTGCCCCGGTCTATGGGCTCCCAACTTCATGTCTCCCGATTCGAGGGCAAAGGTATAATCATCGCCCAGATCGGCCAAGTTCGTCGGACCTACCGGCGCGCTTTCGTGAGCCAAGGTTACCGGCGACAGTCCTTCGGCCTTCGGAGCAGGATCAGCGGAATCGAAAAGCGGGGGCGTAACCTCGACATCCGCAATTCGAGGCAGGTTCAGGTCCTTAATGCGGACGCGGTCCGGCTCAGGCAACAAGTCCAGCGGGGAAAAGGCCATGAACAAAGCCCAGTAGCCGCTTAGGTCCTCGTCCAGATTGTCCTCACAGATGATACGAACGGGGATGCCCAGATCGCGAAAGAGCTTATACACGCCAAACTGTGCTTCATGCAGCCATTCGGTAGGTTCACGATAGAGGTAGTTGGCCCATTTCGAGAAAAAGAGCAACACCGTTTCCTCCCGGTTGGCTTCATGGTCCGGTTTGATAGGGGCGCGTGGAAGCGGCTGCTCCCACAGCTGAACGAGGTCGTGTAGGAAGTCAAACTCAGACGGCAGGTCCTCGTTGTAGGAATAGTTAGCCACTTTTAACCCGGCGCCTGCCCGCATGGCCTCACGGCCGATGGCAAGCAACTGGGCATAGCTATAACCCCAGCCAAATGTCGAGCCGTAGGCGTCGTATTCGAACTGCGTTGGCAATCCAGTAATGCCTCGAAAAGCATCAACCGAGGCGGCGGCCTGCCAGGCTCCGTCTTCGAGATGCCAGAAGAAGTCATAGGAATGAACCACCTCGTCCGCTTCCCGGGTCATGCCCCAGTAGTCTAGATTCGACATCTGGGCGCTGCCCCGACGATAGCTCTCACCCAAAGGAGCGGAAATGCGTGCATCGGGATCGCCGGCGCGAATGGCTTCGGCAAAACGAGCCATGGCATCGCGCCAACACTGCTCTCGAAAGGCGATCCAGGCGCGGTTGACGGGATCGGTATCGGGTGTTCCTGCGGTCGGACCGGGCTCCGGCGGATCTGCTGGTAAGGCGATATCATCATCAACCACGGCACGCAGCCAATCGGGCCGAGGCACCTCAATCGCTTCGCGCCACAGTGCCAGCGAAGACGGGTCATAGCTCCACCAATCCGCCCATTTTAACTCGGCATGAACTCCGATGAAAGCATCGTGTAACACATCCTCGCCGGCACACAGCTCTGCGATGGCCGTACACAGCGGCCCATAATGCGCCCAAAATCGGTCATCCGTGATCGACGGCATATGCTGATGAACGGGCTCGCCCTCGATATTCATCCAAACATCGCCGTCGTACCAATCGGGTTTGGCCCCGGCATAGTAACTATTGATACGCAATCGCATTCCAAGTCCCGCTGCTTTACACACGGCCAGCCGGTCCTCGAGCCAGGTGAGATCAATCTTACCGGGTTCTGGTTCGACCAAACGCCAGGGAACGCTCATCTCGATGCGCGTAAATCCCAGTTCGGCCAGATCGTTCACCCATGTCTCGAAGACTTCGATATCCTGTGCGGGCGCTGTCCAGTCCCAGATATCAAAAGACATGTCCATATGCTCAGGTTCCGGCGCAGCTAGCAACAGGGGCATCATGCATAACGTCAAATACATAGGTCATTCTCCTTGATCGGTTGGGACGCACGGAACTCGGCAATCCGGTGAAAGGTCAAATAG
>PWNM01000522.1 GCA_003557825.1 Candidatus Hydrogenedentota bacterium
ATCCTCATTGAGGGGGAGGCTGGCGGCTTGATCGATGGCCGCCTGGATACGCGAGGCATCTCCCTCTCCTTCAGCATAGACGCGAATCTCCGGCAGTTCCCGCCAGTGCGGGTAGTAGTCCACATCGCCGGCGCGGTAGCCCACTTGGGAAAAGTCGGGCAGGCGGTCGCCCCGGTCACTATAAGGCAGCAGTTCACCCGTCCCGGAGAGGAGGGAGACCCGCGGGCTGGACTCGGCGGCCTCCTCCATCGGGCCGCCGCAACCAAGAAAGGTAAGAAAACTCAGGAAAAGGAGGTGTTTCTTCATCTGGCATTTGCCGCAGGGCCGCAGATACCGGGGGATGAACCACCGGTATGCCAAGGTCCTACAGCTCTGTCTCAATAGGTCTTGCCCGGATCGAAGTTCAGTTTTGCGGTGGCCGGGGCTTCGCCGGTGAGGACGCGGGCGGCCGCGCGCAGACTGGACGCGATCGGGCTGAAGGTCACGACGACGGTTTCCATGGCCGCATCGACGACGGTTTCGTAGGGGCAGTTCGTCACGAAGACGGTCGGCTTGCCCAATTCAAGGAAGCGTTTGTGGTAGGCCTTCTCGATCTCACCGCCCCGCTCAAAGAAACCGGTGTGGACAATGATGTCGGCCTCCTTGCCGCGATCACAGATGAGCGGCCAAATCTTCTCGAAGGAATCGTTCGTCTCAAAGTCGGTGCCCCATGCGTCATAACCGGCTTCGAGGAGGCCGTGGTAGAGTGCGCCGGCGTAAGCCCGGTGGTTGTTCAAGCGCTTGTGGATCATGGAGACCTCCTCGGCGACGAGCACCTTGGCGTCGCGGGGGAGAGGCAAAAGCCCTTTGCCATCGCGCAGGATGGTGATGGAGCGTTCGGCCGCCTCCTTCTCCACGGCGGCGGCTTCCGGGGCGCGGAGCTTCGCCTCGACGGTGTCGGGGTCGACCATTCCGTTGTCGCCCGCGAAGAGACCGGCGCGATCCTTGGCCGTGAGCACGTGCCGCACGGCTTCGTTGAGGCGTTCCTCACTGATGCGGCCCGAGCGGACGGCCCCGAGCAGCCCCTCGAAAACTTCGCCGCGGAGAGCGTTTTCATCCTTCAGAAGGATCAGGTCGACTCCATGCACGATGCAGCGGATGGCGGCCTCGGCCACCTCGTACTTGGCGACAAGACCGCCCATGGTGAAGGAGTCCGTCATGATGACGCCGTCGAAGCCCAGTTCGCCGCGAAGGACATCGTGGATGACGGCCTTCGAGAGGGTGGCGATCTCGGATTCCGGATCGATGCCGGGGAAGACGGAGTGGGCCAGCATGATGGCGGGCAGACCGGCGGCGATCAATGCCCTGTAGGGCGCAAGGTGGATCTCCGACATCCGCTCGCGGGATTCCTCAATCGTGGCCATGCCGAAGTGTACGTCCATCACGGAGTGCCCGCGGCCGGGGAAGTGCTTGCCCGTGGCGATGACGCCCGCCTCGTCGAAACCGGCGAGGGAGGCTGAGGCGTAGCGCGCCACCTCGTCGGGCAGCGGGGAATAGCTGCGCGTTCCGATCTCGGGGTTCAAGGGGGCGGTGTTTACGTCGAGCACGGGCGAGTGCAGCCAGTTGATGCCGACGGTGCGCAACTGCTCGCCGATGGTGCGGGCAACGCGTTGACAGAGGGCCGGATCGCCCGAGGCGGCCAGACCCATCGCCGCCGGAAAGAGCGCCATGTCCGGGTCGTTGAAGTCGAAACTTTGGTTGCCCTCGTAATCCAAGGCGAAATACAGCGGGATGCCCGCGCCGGTTTCGAGAGAGCGGCGGCGCAGCGTGTTCAGAACCTCGGCATAGCGGCCGGCCGTCACGCCGGGGCCCCTCAGCGAACTGCCGTATTCGCGTTCCAGAGGCTCCGGGGGGCGCACGACCCGCGCCGTGGCCGGATGGTCGGGCCCGAAGTAGCGCTTGAACTTCCGCATGTAGGGCGTGACGCGAAACCCTGCCGGGTTGTATTTTCCGATCGCTTCGAGGATGTCCGGGTGCGGATACGGGCCGGATAAGCCGAGGCAGAGCATCTGCCCGACTTTCTGTTCCACGGTCATGTCGGCGAGGAAGGACTCGACGGAGTTTTTCATGTCGGATGTTTTCATAGTGAAGGGTTATTCGGATTTTGTGGCGGTTTCGGCTGCCAGCGGGGTCTCCGGCTGGAGTTCCTCAAGAATGCTTTCCGGCGGTTCCTCGGGTGGACGGTGCCGCTTGGCATAGAGCAAGAGGGCCATGCCGATGGCGGCGATGGAGAGGACGATACCGGCGATCCAGAGCCGCCCCGTCCAATCATTGGGCAAGAACAGCAGGAATGATGCGGCTGCCGCCATGAACAAGGTGCTGACGCCGACCAGCTTGGCTTGAGCGTGGTCTGTGCTATCGCCAATCTCTTTGTCAAAATCCACCGGTGTGTGCATGGTCTCGAAAAACTCGTCGATTTGCTCCCGCTGTTTGGCGGTGGAGAACCGGTTGAGGGCCATGCAGACGAGGGTCGCGGCCGTGCCCCAGATGAAAATCCACATGGCCCGTTCCTGAATCGTCCAGCTAATGCCATTGATCCGCGAATCATAAAAGGAAACCAAAGACGGAGCCATGCAGGCACCGAAAATGACGAAATACGACCAAAAAGGAATGCGCTTGATCCACAGCCCCATTAACTTGGGAAAGGCCAGCGGGAGCCCGATGACCGAGCCGATAAGGAGGAAAGCGTCGAAGAGGATGATCTCCTGTTGCCGCGCGAAAAGAATGGCGCAGATGACGATAAAGCCGCCGATCAAAAGTGTGGAGATGTAGCAGATGAGCATCTGCGCGCGGTTGGAGATATCCGGGTTCAGGCCAAGACCCGAGCGAAGCCGGGGGATCAAATTGCGCACGATGACCCCCACCTGGACGTTCAGGCCGCTGTCCATACTGCTCATCGTCGCCGCGAACATGGCCGCGATCATGATGCCCATGAGCCCGTTGGGCAACAGTTGCAGGGCAATGTAAGAGTAGGCGGACTCCGACGGATTGCTCAGGTCCTGCGCCATGATCTCGTCGCCATACATGAAACGCGCCACCATCGGCGGGATGAACCAGATGATGCTGCCCGCGAACATGAGAATAAAGGCCAGAAGGGAGGCGCGGGACGCTTCCCGACCGTCTTTCACGGCAAGAAAGCGGCCGGCGGTGTTCAGGCTGATCTGCCCTTGGATCTGCATGAGAAAAATGACAATGATCCACTGCCACGTGAACCGGTCGTTGTTGAATTGACCGGGCTCTTTCACGAGGCGGAAGTCATCGACAAAACGCGGATCGGTGAAATAGCTGAAAAACTGCCCGAGGCCTCCGATGTGGTAAAGGGCCAGAATCGCCATCACCGTTGTGATCGACATCATCACCACCCCTTGGACGAAATCCGTCGCCATTACCGCCCAGCGCCCGCCGAGCGTCGAATAGGCCACCACAACCCCGCCAATGACGATGATCGTCGTGGTGAGGGGAAAGCCGAAGACCGCCGTGGTGAACATCGCCAGCGCCCAGAGCTGGATCGCCGAGCTGAGGGGGGCGAGGGCGAGGCCGGAATAAACGGAAAATTGCTCCACCGCCGTACCGAAGCGGGCGCGGATGACATCCGCCACCGTGTAGGCGCGCGTCTGCCGGTACCACGCGCCAAGGAACAGCCAGCCGATCAGGTAGGCCGTGCAGTTGGCCACGTAGATGATCAAAAACGTCGGGCCCGCCTCAAAGGCCGCCGATCCGTTCCCCGTAAAGGTGAACGCACTGATCCCGGCCATTGTCATGCTTGAGCCGACCAGCCACCATGTTCCCCGGCCGCCCCCGCGCACAAAGTCGCTCATCGTCGCGGCCATGCGCCGGAAGCCAAGCCCGAGGAGGACGAGAATGATCAGGTATCCGCCGAGTGTGAGGTATTCAACTGTCATGGAGTCTTTTCAACGTGTGCAAAACCGAAAACACTCTGAATCCGTCCCCGGCTTGACCATCCCTGAGTTATCCGACCGTTGAAATTTTGTCTCCCCGGGGACCGATTGGGCTTTTCATCGCAAGGCGGAGAGGTAGGATATTTTCCCCATGAGTAACGAACCCCGGGTTACCATTGCGCAGGTTGGGGAAGCTGTCGGCGTACACAAGTCGACCGTCTCGTTGGCATTGAGGAATGACCCCAGAGTGTCCAAGAAGACGCGGGAACGCGTCATGCGTGCGGCGGCTGAGCTCGGATATGTGCCGGACGCGCACCTTTCGAACCTCATGGGCTATCTGCGCCGGATCTACTCCGAGCATGCCGCGAAGCACGAATCCGTCGCCTATTTGACAAGTGAGCCTGACGCGCAGGCGGACATCCATCGGACGGCCTTTTTCCGTAAGTTCCGCAGCGGGGTGCATGGGGAGTTGGGCCGCCTCGGCTATCGCATGGAAATCATCAAACTCCGCGACTACGCCTTCAAAATGAAGCGCGTGGAAACGGTCCTGAGGAGCCGGGGCATTCAAGGAATCATAGTTTCTCCGCCGGTCGATATGGATGCCCTCGGTGCCTTTGACTGGGACAGCTTTGCCGCCATCACACTGGGGTATCGGTTGTCCGAGCCGCGAATCCACCGCGTCATCAGCGACCAGATGGAGGCTATGTCTATGGCCTTCAAGCACATGGCGAACAACGGCTACAAGAGGATCCTCTTCGCTTACAGCAAAGGAAGGGACCGCCATTCGCGGAGGCGCTGGAGTATCACCCTCACTGGAAGCAAGAGGCTGTATCCCTCCGTCGAAGAAACCCTCACCTACGCCGGTGAACCCGACGACGATTTTGTCGCGTTTTTCCGAGAATGCCGGGCGGACGGTCTGATTTGCATGGGGCGGCCCTACCCCGATTGCCTGAAAGCCGCCGGGTTGCACCTGCCGCGGGACTACGGCTGCCTTTTGCTGAGTGCGGATAGCGGACCGGACCACTTTGCGGGCGTCGACCAGCAGCCGGAAATCCTCGGCCGCTTGGCCGCCCAGCAAATCGCCGGCATGCTCTCCCGGCATGAAATCGGCCTGCCGTCCGTCCCGTATACCCTTCAGGTTCCGCCCAAATGGCACCACGGCCGCACCTGCCCGCCGCGGTGAAGCCTTGATCCGATTGCCGATTGCCGATTGTTGAGGTGTGATCGTTGGGAGATTAGAGCACGCCCCGATTGTCGACAGAACTGCCATCCCCGCGCCAGCCCCACATCAAAAATCAACAATCACCAATCCGCAATCATCAATCAATCCCATAAGCCTTGATCCGGTTGCCGATTGCCGATTGTTGAGGTGTGATTGTTGAAGGAGAAGAAAATGCATCGCCGCCAGAGCCCGAAACCCCCGCGCCAGCCACATCAAAAATCAACAATCACCAATCCGCAATCATCAATCCTCAATCTCTTCGGCTTCAATCCGACTCTCGGATTGCCGAGGCAGAATCCTTGAAGTCCGGAATTCGTCGAATTTTTCAATTGTCAGCAGGCGGACCCACGATTTTGGTCAGCATATGAATCCACACGTTCTGGAGGAGCGGCTCATTGAGTTCGCGGTGCTCATTGTGGGGGTTGTGGAATCGCTGCCAAAATCCAAGGCGGGAAGCCACATTGCAAATCAGTTGATCCGCTCAGGCACGTCGCCGGCGCCCAACTACGGAGAAGCGCAAAGCGCGGAATCCCGGAGGGACTTCATCCACAAGATGAAAGTCGCCCTCAAAGAACTGCGTGAAACCATGATTTGGCTCGAGATCATCGAACGCAGGCAGATGGGAGACATCGAGCAGGTGTCCGCGGTCATCACCGAGTGTGACGAACTAATCGCCATCTTCGTGAAAAGCACCAAGACGGCGGATAGCCGCCCATGAAACACCGGCGGCTTAGGCAATAGCGTGGAATGATGGATCCGATTTCCGATTGCCGATTGTTGAGGTGTGATTGTTGAAGGAGTAGAGCACGCGTCGATTTTCGCCAGAGCCCGAAACCCCCGCGCCAGCCCCACATCAAAAATCAAAAATCACCAATCCGCAATCATCAATCAATCCCGTCGGCTTCGATCCGATTGTCGATTGATGATTGTTGAGGTGTGATTGTTGAAGGAGAAGAAAATGCATCGATTGTCGACAGAACTGCCATCCCCACCCAGCCCCACATCAAAAATCAAAAATCACCAATCCTCAATCATCAATCAATCCCATAAGCCTTGATCCGGTTGCCGATTGCCGATTGTTGAGGTGTGATTGTTGAAGGAGAAGAAAATGCATCGCCGCCAGAGCCCG